>CALWOK010000233.1 GCA_944383125.1 uncultured Flavonifractor sp. | reverse complement strand
TCCTGCTGATCCTCCAGCAGGTGGAGGGCAATGTGATCTATCCCCGGGTGGTAGGCTCTTCCCTTGGCCTGCCTGGCCTGTGGGTGCTGGCAGCGGTCACGGTGGGCGGCAGCCTGATGGGGCTGGTAGGGATTCTCATCAGCGTCCCCATCGCCTCCATCCTCTATACCCTGCTGCGGCGGGATCTCCACAAGCGTCTGGGGGAAACGGCCGGAACGGGCGCCTCTCCTCGCACCCCCTCCTGAGAGCGCTGCCGCACAGAATCAAGCTGTCATTTTAGTTTCAGAGGGGCGAAGCATCTTTGTGTGACGGGCCAACCGGCCCCAAAGATCCTTTGCTGGTCCTCAGTCTGATAACAATCGGGCCTGCCGCATGACATTGCGGCAGGCCCGATTGTTATTGCAACAACCGTTTCTGATTACTCCACCGGCTCATAGCCATAGGGCGACGGCTCCTGGGTGTCCGCTGGGGCAGACAGGGGGGCCAGGGCCAGGGACAGACCAAACAGGGCGGCGGCAGCCAGACCGATGGTCTGTATTCTGTGTTCTTCCAGCCAGGGTTTGTGGGGCTCCAGCACAGGCAGTTTGATGGCCAGAGCATACAGCAGGGCGGCCCCTCCCCCACACAGGGCAAGGCGGACGGCGGCTTGTCGTTTGTCGGTGGTTGAATCCATCCAATCCCTCCTTCCGGTTCAGTATAGTAGGGCGAATGGCTGGGCATACCCGTGGGTGAGAGAAATGTGGAGATTTGGTTAAGATTTTCTTGCGGCCCTTGTATGCGCTGGAAAGATCAGATATAATTCATAATGATATGGAAAAAGCGGAACGCCGGGTTTTTGGGGCGAATACGCAGGATTGAGGGCATGAACATGAAAGGCAAGCACATACACCACGGCACGCCCATCAGGCATGAGGTGCCCCGGGTGAATGCCGACCCCCAGCAGGGCCTGACCATGGCCCAGGTCAAAGAGCGGCAGAAATATGGCTGGGCCAATGAGCCGGTGAAATCCCCCACCAAGACGGTGGGGCAGATTGTGCGGGCCAATCTGCTGACCTTCTTTAATTTTATCTTTATCACTCTGGCAGTGTTGCTCATTTTGGTAGGCTCTGTGGAGGACATGCTCTTTTTGGTGATTGCCATGGCAAACGCCGGCATTGGTATTTTCCAGCAGCTGCGCTCCAAGCAGACCATTGACAAGCTCAACCTGCTGGCAGCCCCACGGGCCAATGTGGTGCGGGAGGGGAAATTGAGTTCGGTACCATCCGCCCATCTGGTGCGGGACGATGTGGCGGAGCTGACAGCGGGGGATCAGATCCCGGCGGACGCCACCGTGGTATCCGGTCAGGTGCAGGTCAATGAGGCTCTCATTACCGGCGAGGCCGACGCCATTGAAAAACAGGTGGGGGATCCGCTTTTGTCCGGCTCCTTTGTGGTGGCGGGGCGCTGCCGTGCCCGTCTGGACCAGGTTGGGGCGGATTCCTACGCCGCCCGGCTGACCCTGGAGGCCAAAAAGGATGTGACCGTAGGCAAAAGTGAGATGATGTCCTCCCTGGATAAGCTGATCCGGGTCATTGGCATTCTGCTGATCCCCATTGGGATCGCCCTGTTTGCCAAGGAATACTTTCTGGTGGACCGCACCATCCGGGAGACGGTGGTCTCCACGGTGGCAGCCCTGATCGGCATGATTCCGGAAGGCCTTTATCTGCTCACCAGCGTGGCCCTGGCGGTGAGCATGATCCGGCTGGCCCGGGGAAAGGTGCTGGCCCAGGACATGAACTGCATTGAAACCCTGGCCCGGGTGGATGTGCTGTGTGTGGACAAGACGGGTACCATCACCGAACCCCGGATGGAGGTGGGGCAGATGGTGTATCTGGACCCGGAGTCCTACGCCGAAACCCAGGTCACAGAGGTGCTCAATGCATTTTATCAGGCGGTTGAGGCGGATAACGATACGGCCCGGGCCATGCAGAAAAAATTTCACGGGGCCTCTTCCTGGGAGGTGGAGCAGACCATTCCCTTTACCTCTGCGACCAAATGGAGTGCCGCAGTGTTTCAGGAGCAGGGGGCCTATCTGGTGGGGGCGCCTGAGTTTATCCTGGGTCCCAGATACCCGGAGGTGAAACAGGCTGTCGATCCCTGGTCAGCCAAAGGGTATCGGGTGCTGCTGGTGGCCCGGTATCACGGCATTCCTCAACAGAAGGGGCTGGAACCTTCCAAGGTGTCCCCCATGGCGCTGGCCCTGCTGGCCAACCGGGTGCGGGAGTCTGCACCCCGTACCTTCCAGTATTTTGCCCAGCAAAAGGTGGAGATCAAGGTTATCTCGGGAGATAACCCGGTGACAGTTGCAGAAGTGGCCCGTCAGGCGGGCATTCAGGGGGCGGAGCGCTATGTGGACGCTGTCACGCTGGAGACCGGGGAGGAGATCGACCGGGCTGTGCGGGAGTACACCGTGTTTGGACGGGTAACCCCCGATCAGAAGCGCAAATTGGTCAAAGCCCTTCAGAAAGCGGGGCATACTGTAGCGATGACAGGGGATGGCGTCAACGATGTGCTGGCGCTGAAGGATGCCGACTGCGGCATTGCCATGGCGTCGGGGGCGGATGCCGCCTGCCATGCCGCCCAGCTGGTGCTGCTCAACTCCGATTTTGCAGCCATGCCCAAGGTGGTGGCGGAGGGGCGCCGTGTCATCAATAACATCCAGCGTGCCGCAGCCCTCTATCTGGTAAAAAATATTTTTTCTTTCTTTTTGGCCATTATCTCCCTCTTTGCTACCTTCCCCTATCCGGTTACACCCATGCAAATTTCCTTCCTGAGCGCCGTTACCATTGGGGTGCCGTCCCTCTTCCTGGCGCTGGAGCCTAACCGGGCCTTGGTCAAGGGGAATTTTATGAGCAATGTGTTCCGTGCCGCCCTGCCCGGCGGACTGACCGATCTGGTCATTGTGCTGGGACTGGTGATATTCTATATGGTCTTTGGCTTTACCACGGAGGAATTGTCCACCATGTCCACCATTGTGCTGGTGACAATTGGTCTGCTGGTGCTGTTTCAGGTCTGCAAACCCTTTGACTGGAAACGGAAGGTGCTGATGATCGGTATGACGGTTTCCTCGGCGGTGGTCATTCTCTGGTTTGGCGGATTCTTTGGGCTGAGCCCCCTCAGTCTGGAGAGCCTGCTGGTGCTGGGGGTATTCATGGCTTTGTCCTATCCTGCTATGTGCTTGCTGCTGCGGATTGTAGAGATGGGAGTGGCCTTGCTGGAGCATATGCGCCGCAGAAAACGCAGGAAAAAGCGCCGTGTATCCCATTGATCGGGAAGAGAGGGTGGTTCTCTGCACGTCTGTGACAAAAGATTCCCTTTACTTTTCCAGATTCCGCTGTTATAATGACGAAGAATCTCATAGAGTATCTGCAGTTGCGGCAATGCCGCTTCAGGGGAAGCCGGTGGAACTCCGGCGCAGTCTTACCTCTACTGTAAGCGTGGACGAAGGCACAACAGCCAGTGGCCTCACCGGGCTGAGAAGGCGTGCCGGAGGAGGAAACGCAAGCCAGGAAACCCGCTGCACAGATATGGTACTGCGTAGCTCTGAGGTGGAGAGGTGCGGCATTTTCTGGCGGAAAAGGCCCTCCCCATTGGGGAGGGCCTTTTGATATTGTAAGCGGGGTGGTATGGTGCTGGAACTCTATATTCCGGTCGGAAGCAGGCAGCTGCGCTGCGGCTATACCACCGGGACCTGTGCTGCCGCTGCTGCGGCAGGGGCGGCGCATCTGCTGCTGACCGGGGAGTCATTGCCTGCGGTACACATTGACACGCCCGGCGGAGTAACGGTGGAGGCCGAACTGCTGGAGCATACAACCGGCCCGGGCTGGGCCTGCTGCGCCGTCCGCAAGGACGGAGGGGATGACCCGGATGTGACTCATGGTACGTTAATTTGTGCCAGAGTAGAAAAAAGACCGTCTCCCGGCCTGACCATTGACGGAGGGGCTGGCGTGGGCCGGGTTACCAGCCCCGGCCTGGATCAGCCGGTGGGGGCGGCAGCCATCAATTCCACGCCCCGGCGGATGATCAGGGAACAGGTGGAGCGGCAAATGGCCCAGGCGGGCTATCGCGAGGGCTTGTCTGTAACCATCTCCGTACCGGAGGGGGAGCAGCTGGCGGAGCGTACCTTTAACCCCCGGCTGGGCATTGTGGGCGGTATTTCTATTTTGGGTACCAGCGGCATTGTGCGGCCCATGAGTGAAGCGGCCCTTATTGAATCCCTCTATCTGGAACAGGAGGTGCTGCAGGCTGCCGGTGTGGAGCATCTGCTGGTAACCCCCGGCAACTATGGGGACGCCTTTGTTCAGCAAACCCTTGGCCTTGGTCTGGAAAAGCGGTGTACCAGCAGCAATTACATAGGCCACACCATTGACCATGCCGTGGGGCTGGGCTTTCGCTCCCTGCTGATTGTGGGCCATCTGGGCAAACTCATCAAGGTGGCGGCAGGCAATCTGAACACCCATTCCAAGGTATCCGACGGACGGCGGGAAACCCTGACCGCCCATGCTGCCCTGGCGGGCGGGAACCCCCAGCTGCTGAAGGCTCTCTTTGACAGCCCCACCACCGATGCCGGTGTGGATTTGCTGAAAAAAGAGGGGCTGCTGGAACCGGTGATGCAATCCATTGCCCGGGCGCTGGAGGAGCAGCTCAGGCACCGGGCAGGCCCGGAGATGGACATCGGAGCAATCTTTTTTTCCAACCAGTATGGTCTGCTGGGCAAAACATCGGCGGCAGACCGGCTGCTGACCCTCCATCAAAAGAAAGCGTAGAGGCCGGACCGTGGTCGGCCCATTCTATGTACAGACAGGAGAATTGGTATGGTACATTTTATTGGCGCAGGTCCCGGCGGGGCTGATTTGATTACCGTGCGGGGAGCAAGACTGCTGGGAGAGGCCGACGTAATTATTTATGCTGGATCTCTGGTAAATCCCGCTCTGCTGGAATACAAAAAAGAGGGCTGTCAGGTATATGACAGCGCCAGAATGACCTTGGAAGAGGTTATTGAGGTGATGAAGGCCACCGAGGAGCGGGGCGGGGTGACCGTCCGGCTCCACACCGGGGACCCCTCCCTCTACGGCGCCCACCGGGAGCAGATGGACGAGCTGGACAAGCTGGGTATTGCCTACGATGTGACCCCCGGTGTGTCCTCCTTCTCCGGGGCGGCCGCTGCCCTTTGCGCAGAGTATACGCTCCCTGATGTATCCCAG
>CALWOK010000232.1 GCA_944383125.1 uncultured Flavonifractor sp. | reverse complement strand
TGGGAGGCCATGCTGGACTTTGCCCGCCGGGCCGCCGCCTATGTACCCCATGTGGTTATGACCGTAGTAGACAAGGATAAGACCCCAGAAGAGCTGGAACGCTGCCGGCAGATCACCCACCAACTGGGCGTAGCCCTGCGTATCCGAACCTATATTGCCGACTGAGAGGAACCATTATGCGCATTGCCATCTATACCCTGGGCTGTAAGGTCAACCAGTATGAGACCCAGGCCATGGAAACCGAACTGACCCGCCGGGGCCACACCCTGGTGTCCTTTGACGGGGAAGCGGATGCCTATGTCATCAATACCTGTACCGTCACCGCCGTCAGTGACAAAAAATCCCGCCAGATGATCCGGCAGGCCCGCAAGCGCTCCCCCCATGCCATTGTGGCCGTGTGCGGGTGCTATGCCCAGACCGACCCTCAGGCGGTGGAGGCCCTGGAGGTGGATCTGGTGATGGGGACCAATGACCGTATGGGCTTTGTCAACCGGCTGGAGGCCCTCAGCCCAGACGGAGGCCAGGTGGTGGACGTGGATGACGCCCTCCGCCGCCGTACCTTTGAGGCCCTGCCGGCCGGCGGGCTGGAGGGCCGTACCCGGGCCATGCTCAAGGTGGAGGACGGCTGTGTGAATTTCTGCACCTACTGCATCATCCCCTATGCCAGAGGGCCGATCCGGTCTCTGCCGGTGGAACAGGCCGCTGCCCAGGCCGCCCGGCTGGCGGCGGAGGGATATCGGGAGCTGGTGCTCACCGGCATTGAAATTTCCTCCTGGGGGCGGGACCTGGAGGGGAAACCCACCCTGATGGATCTGGTGGAAGGGGTGTGCGCCGCTGCCCCGGACTGCCGGGTGCGGCTTGGCTCCCTGGAGCCCCGTACCATCACAGCGGAATTCTGCCGCCGGGGGGCTGCTCTGCCCAACCTGTGTCCCCACTTCCACCTGTCCATGCAGTCGGGGTGCGACGCCACCCTGAAGCGGATGAACCGGAAATATGACACCGCCCGGTATGCCGAGAGTGTCCGGCTGCTGCGGGCGTACTTTGACCGGCCCGGCATTACCACCGACCTGATTGTGGGCTTTCCCGGCGAGACAGAGGAGGAGTTTGCCCAGACCCTGGATTTTATCCAGGCCTGTGCCTTTTCCGCCATGCATATTTTCCCCTACTCCCGCCGGACCGGCACCCCGGCTGCCGCCATGGAGGGACAGATTCCCAACGCAGTGAAGGAGGAACGGGCTCACCGGGCAGGGGCGGCGGCCCGTGCCATGCACACAGCCTGGCTGGAAAGCTGGGTGGGCCAGACCTTGCCCGTCCTCTTCGAGGAGGAAAAGGACGGCCTGTGGCGGGGCCACGCCCCCAACTATACTGAGGTATTTGTGCCAGGCCGGGGATTGCACAATGTGATTGCGCAGACAAGAATCACAGGCCTTCATGGAGAAGGCCTGTTGGGAGAGATCATCAATTAGCGGGGCGGAAGGGATGACCGCTGAAATTTTGCCTTGACCCGTTCCACCCAAGGCTCCAGCCGTTCCCGGGGAAGCAGCCAGTTGATGAACAGGGACATGGCAACCCCGAAGCCGGTGTCCAGCATCCGGTTGAGGGCATATTCCACATAGGTATTTATTGGGGTGTTGAACAGCACGATGCACAGCACCACGCCGCCGGGCTGTACGGCGCCCACCCAGAAAATCTGGGCCAGCACAATGAGAATGACCACGCCGATAAACAGAAGGGGGACCAGCAGCAGCCGGTTTTCCCCGTCCGGGTAGAAGATCAGATAAATACGGAACAGCCCCATCCCCAGAAAACCGCCGATGATGGTGCCGAACAGACGGTTGCCGCCGTGGAGCTTGGAGTGGTCCATATTGGCCCCCATGCCGAAAATGGCGCCGATGCAGGCGAAGGTGGGATTGCGGTTGTTGAGAAAGAAATAAATCAGGGCGCACAGGGATGCAGACAGAGCGGTCTTGAGATTGCGCAGGCCGATACCCGGCAGTTTGTAGCTGGATGGCTCCTTCATGATGCAGATGACACTCCCTTTGGGGATGAACCCCTGTTTGATCAAAATGATAAGCCCGCAGGAGGAAAGTATGAGTTTTGCCGATCTACGGTTTCTAGAGACTTGCCGGAATATTTTATCTAACGGTGTATGGGATACCGACCAGCCGGTACGCCCCCGGTGGGCGGACGGAACGCCCGCCCATACCATCAAGGTATTTGGAGTGGTCAACCGCTATAACCTGCAGGAGGAGTTTCCGGTTCAGACCATCCGGAAAATGGCCTTCAAAAGCGCGGTGGACGAGCTGTTATGGATCTGGCAGAAAAAATCCAATAACATCCATGAATTGGGCTCCCACATCTGGGACGCCTGGGCAGACGAAACCGGCTCCATTGGCAAGGCCTATGGCTACCAGCTGGGGGTGAAACACCAGTACCCCGAGGGGGAATTTGACCAGGTGGACCGGGTGCTGTATGACCTGAAGCACAACCCGGCCTCCCGGCGGATCATGACCAACCTGTATAACCACCATGACCTCCATGAGATGGCCCTCTATCCCTGCGCCTGGTCTGTCACCTTCAATGTCAGCGGCAATACCCTCAACGCCATTCTCAACCAGCGGTCTCAGGATATGCTCACGGCCAACGGCTGGAATGTGATGCAGTATGCCGCCCTGGTTCACATGCTGGCCCAGGTGTCCGGGCTGAAAGCGGGGGAGCTGGTCCACGTCATTGCCGATGCCCACATCTACGACCGCCATATCCCTCTGGTGGAGGAGCTGATGGCACGTACCCCCTATGAGGCGCCCACCCTGTGGATGGACCCCACCATAACCGATTTTTATCACTTCACCAAGGACAGTTTCCGGCTGGAGGGCTACCGCTGCCATACCCTGGAGCAGCCCATCCCAGTGGCGGTCTAGGAGGGATATTGTGAAACTCATTGCCGCAGTGGATCAGAACTGGGCCATTGGAAAGGATGGGGATCAGCTGTGCTATATCCCTGCCGATCTGAAGCGGTTTCAGGCCCTTACCACCGGTCATACCGTCATTCTGGGCCGGAAAACGCTGGCCACCTTTCCGGGAGGCCGGCCGCTGAAAAACCGGCGCAACCTGATTTTGTCCCGTGACCCCGATTTTGCGCCGGAAGGAGCGGAGGTATTCCGGGATGTGGACAGCCTGCTGGCTGCCGCCCCTGCGGATGCCTTTGTCATCGGGGGGGAGAGCGTGTACCGGGCCTTGCTGCCCTGGTGTGATACGGCCTGTCTCACCCGGCTGCACCATACCTGGCCTGCGGATGTGTGGTTTCCCAATCTGGAAGCCGACCCATGCTGGCAGGTTGTCCAGGAGGAGGCGCCCATGGAACATGAGGGCCTGTGGTTTCACTATGTGACCTATGGGAGGGTTTTATGATGTATCAGGAGGAAATTGCTGCCTATGTCCCCCGCAACCAGCAGGAGCAGGGGGACAAAGAGATGATGCTGACCTATCTGCGGATGTTCCCCGACAGCATTCTCACCCGGGACAACCAGATTGCCCACATGACCAGTTCAGGGTTTGTGGTCAACCATGACGCCTCCAAGGTGCTGATGGTCCACCATAACCTGTACCGGGCATGGGCCTGGACCGGCGGCCACGCTGATGGAGAAAGCGACCTGCTGGAGGTGGCGCTCCGGGAGGCCAGGGAGGAAACCGGCGTCACCTACATCCGTCCCCTGAGTTCCAATATGGTTTCCCTGGATATTCTGCCGGTGTGGGGCCATATGAAACGTGGCAAGTGGGTACCGGCCCACCAGCACCTGAACGTTACCTATCTGCTGGTTGCCGATGAAACAGACCCTCTGTGCCACCGGGAGGGAGAAAATGACGGCGTGGCCTGGCTGCCCGCCCAAGGGCTGCTGGAACATACCAACGAGTGGCAGATGGACACGATATACACCAAACTGCTGCAACGGGCCAGGGAGTTACTGTAAGGTAATGGTATCATGCCGGACACAGGAGCGCAAGGGCCAAGCAGGTTAAAATCCAATCAATTTTTTGGCAGCCTAACAAATAATCAGGACGGATCCCCATTCTTTTGGCAGGGCATATGCACTGTTTTTATGCAATGTAACAGAACGGGGAGAAACCGGCAAAACTTTGGGAGAAGCTGAGTTTCCACATTATCCACATAGTTTTCCACAGGGTGTTATCCTGACGTAACAGGGCCTGTATTCATTTTTTGGTAGACATAAAACCAGTCAAGTGAAAAATCCATGTCAGTTTCGACAAAATTTTCACAACCCCACCAGAGAGAGGAGTTTCCCCATGTCTGACACCATTGCCGCCATTGCCACACCACCTGTACCAAGTGCCATCGGTATCCTGCGCCTCAGCGGACCGGAGGCCATTGCGGCGGCCGGGGCGGTATTCTGTCCTGCCAATGGGAAGAAGCTGGAAGCGTGCGCCCCGCACCGGCTGGTGTACGGTACGTTGTATGGCCCGGACGGCACCCCCATTGACCAGGCCCTGGCCACCATTTCCCATGGCCCTCACAGCTACACCGGGGAGGACACCGCCGAGCTTCAGTGCCACGGCTCTCCCACCGTGCTGGCCCTGGGGCTGGAGGCGCTCTTTGCCCAGGGGGTACGGCAGGCGGGGCCGGGAGAGTTCACCAAGCGGGCCTTCCTGAATGGACGGTTGGACCTGGCACAGGCAGAGGCGGTAGCCGATCTCATAGATGCGGAGACGCCTGCTGCCGTCCGGCAGGCAGCAGGGCAGCTGGGGGGCGCCCTGAGCCGCCGGGTGGGGGCCATTTATGACGGGCTGGTGGATTTGCTGGCCCATTTCCATGCGGTGCTGGACTACCCCGATGAGGACCTTGACCCCTTTCGGGCGGATACCATCCGGCACAGCCTGGCGCAGGCCGAAGAGGCGCT
>CALWOK010000231.1 GCA_944383125.1 uncultured Flavonifractor sp. | reverse complement strand
CGAAGATGGGCTTTGGCATAAAGGTGGCGTGAAGGCCGTTCTTCTGGGCCAGGGTCTTGACCGCCAGCTTGAAGGTCATGATGTTGTCGGCAGCGTGAAGGGCTTCCTCGTACTTGAAGTCGATCTCATGCTGACCCTGGGCCACCTCGTGGTGGGAAGCCTCGATCTCAAAGCCCATCTGCTCCAGCGCCATGCAGATCTCCCGGCGGGTCCCCTCGCCGTGATCCAGGGGGCCAAGATCAAAGTAGCCCGCCTCGTCGTTGGTCTTGGTGGTGGGGCGGCCCTCGTCATCGGTCTGGAACAGGAAGAACTCGGCCTCGGGGCCTACGTTGAAGGCGTCATAGCCCATGTCCTTGGCCCGCTGGAGCACCCGCTTGAGCGCCCCTCTGGGATCGCCCACAAAGGGGGTGCCGTCGGGGTTGTATACATCGCAGATGAGCCGGGCCACCTTCCCGTGGCTGGGCCGCCAGGGGAAGACAGTAAAGGAGTTCAGATCGGGATAGAGGTACTGGTCGGACTCGTCGATGCGTACAAAGCCCTCGATGGAGGAGCCGTCAAACATGATCTGGTTGTTGACCGCCTTTTCAATCTGGGAGGCGGTGATGGCCACGTTTTTCAGCTGGCCGAAAATATCGGTAAACTGCAGGCGGATGAACTCGATGTCCTCCTCACGGACCATGCGAATGATATCTTTCTTGGTGTAAGACATTGCAGGTATCCCCTTTCGCTCCTTCAAATTAAGAAGAAAAAAACGAAGGCACTCCACCCTGCCGGGCTGGAACACCTTCGTTCTCAACTGATGGTGTAAGTATAGTGTGGACAGGTGTTTTTGTCAAGGGGAATTGGGGTGAATTCTTTCTTTTGTGAAAGCTGGCCGGAGATGCAGAAGAGAGGACGACCTGTTTTTATGCAATCATACAGATGGAAACTTGCAAAATTATGTCGTGCCGTCCTCCTGACGCAAGGCGGCTGCCACAAAGCCGCAGAACAGGGGGTGGGGCCGGTTGGGGCGGCTTTTGAACTCGGGATGATACTGCACGCCCACATAGAAGGGGGCGTGGGGCAGCTCCACCGCCTCAATCAGGCGTCCGTCGGGGGAGCGGCCGCTGAGGACCAGCCCGGCCTGCTCCAGAGTCTGCCGGTACTCGTTGTTGAACTCATAGCGGTGGCGGTGGCGCTCCCATACCAGAGGGGCCTGGTAGCACCCTGACAGCTTGCTCCCCTCCTGTATGGTGCAGGGATAGCTGCCCAGCCGCAGAGTACCCCCCTTGTTGATTTCGTCGCTCTGGCCGGGCATGAAGTCAATGACCTTGTGGGTACAATGGGGGGCAAACTCCCCTGAGTGGGCGTCGGCCAGCCCTGCCCCATACCGGGCAAAGGAGATGACCGCTACCTGCATCCCCAGACAGATGCCCAGGTAGGGAATCTGCCGGATGCGGGCGTAATTGGCGGCCAGTACCATGCCCTCAATGCCCCGCTCTCCAAAGCCGCCGGGGACCAGAATGCCGTCCATGTCCGCCAGCACATGATGGCAGTTGTCCTGGGTGATGGTTTCCGCATCAATCCAGCGGATATCCACCCGGGCGTCCAGGGCATACCCGGCGTGGCGGAGGGCTTCCGCCACCGAGAGATAGGCGTCGTGGAGCTGGACGTATTTTCCCACCAGGCCGATGGTGACGGTACGGCGCAGGCCCTTGATACGATTCACCAGTTTTTCCCAGTCCTCCAGGGCGGGGGTAGGGGTGGTCAGCCCCAGCTCCCGGCATACCACCGAGGCCAGCCCCGCCTGCTCCAGCATCAAAGGGGCCTCATACAGGGTGGAGAGGGTGCGGTTTTCAATGACACAGTCGGGCTTGACGTTGCAGAATCCGGCGATTTTTTCAAAAATACTCCGGTCGGTGATAGGTTCGTCGCTGCGCAGCACAATCAGGTCGGGAGAGATCCCCATGCCCTGCAGCTCCTTCACCGAGTGCTGGGTGGGCTTGGACTTGTGCTCCCCGGAGGCCTTCAGATAGGGTACCAGAGTGACGTGGAGGTAGAGGGAATTGCCCCGGCCCACCTCCCGGCCCACCTGACGGATGGCCTCCAGGAAGGGCTGGCTCTCAATGTCGCCGGTGGTGCCGCCGATTTCGGTAATCACCACGTCGGCCCCGGTCTGCTTGCCCACAGCGTAAATAAACCGCTTGATCTCATCGGTGATGTGGGGAATAACCTGTACCGTCTTGCCCAGATAGGCCCCCCGGCGCTCCTGGGCAATCACGTTGGAGTACACCCGGCCGGTGGTCAGGTTGGAAAACCGGTTCAGGTCCTCGTCAATAAACCGCTCATAGTGGCCCAGATCCAGGTCGGTTTCGGCGCCGTCCTCGGTGACAAAGACCTCGCCGTGCTGATAGGGACTCATGGTCCCCGGGTCCACGTTGATATAGGGGTCCAGCTTCTGAGCCGCCACCTTCAGTCCCCGGGCCTTCAGCAGACGGCCCAGGGAGGCGGCTGTAATCCCCTTCCCCAGGCCGGATACCACACCGCCCGTCACAAAAATATACTTGGTCATCCCTTCCCCTCCTCAGACACAACAAAAAGAGGGCGTTCTGGAAAGGAGGCAATACGGCCTCGCTTCTCAGAACGCCCTCGTTCACGGCAGATACTTTACTACGATATGCCTCATTTGTCAAGGGGACAGGTCAGGACTGGACCAGAGATTCAGGCAGACCCAGCACAATGCGGCGGTCCTCCTGCCGGGTGTGGCGGAGCATCAGCTCAATCATACGGCCCACATGGACGGCAGATTCCACACTGCACTTGGTTTTGACCAGCCGGCCCAGAGCAAAATCCATATCCTTTTTGTAGTTCTCGTGGAACCGGTGGTGAGATTCCAGGCCGGGGATATGGTAGCTGCGCATCAGGGTTTCTTCGCTTTCAAAGTGCTGGCCCAGGAAGCGCTTGAGATCGTCGCAGGCCTGCTCCAGCCGGCTGACATCCAGATTGCCGCTGTTGTTGCCCTCCCGGCAGAGGTCCACAATCCGGTTCATCTTGTCCAGCATGGCCCGGTGATCGTCGTCAATGGGACGGTAGCCTACGGTGTGCTCGGCATCCAGGGTATAGCGGCGGAAGGCCTTCTCCAGGGTCATGGCCTTGTAGCCATCCTGCTGCTTGGTGGCCCGGACCTCCTTCATCAGATCCTTGTTGATCTGGAAACTCCACATCAGCTCATTCATATAGGCGGCCTGGGTGGACAGCTTTTCGCTGGCGGCGGCACTGCTGGCGCTGGCGTCCGAGTTGTGCTGTACCACCACCGAGATCTGCTCAATCCCCAGGTTGACCTGCTGGATGGCCTGGCCCTCCTGCTGGATGGTGTCGCTGATGGAGGCAATGCGCTCCAGCACCTGCTCCACCATGTGGGTGGTCTCGTCCATGCTGGTGGCGGCAGTCTGGGCAATGACCGATCCCCGGTCCACCGCATCGATGGCCCGCTGGATGAGGGCGGTGGTCTCCTGCGCGGCCTGGGCGGACTTGGCGGCCAGAGAGCGCACCTCGCCGGCCACCACCGCAAAGCCCTTGCCGGCCTCACCGGCCCGGGCGGCCTCCACGGCGGCGTTCAGGGCCAGGATATTGGTCTGGAAGGCGATATCCTCAATGGTTTTGGTGATCTTCCCGATTTCCTCTGCGCTGCGGGTGATCTCGTGCATGGCCTCCAGCATCTGGCGCATCTGGTGGTTGCTCTCCTCGGTCTTTTTGCCTGCCATGTCGGCCCCCTCCCGGGCGCTCTGGGCGGCGGCAATGTTCTCCTTGGAGCCCTTTGCAATACCGTTGATGGTGGCAGACAGCTCCTCCACGGCGTCAGCCTGCTGCACAGCGCCCTGGGCCAGCTCCTGGGCGCCGTCGGACAAGGCCCGGGCGCTCTCAGAAATGTCATCGGTGGTGGCGGTTACATTGGCGATGATATTGCTGGTCTCTCCCAGCAGCCGGCGGACACTGTCCTGGATGCTCTCCAGCTCGCCGGGGAAGTCGGCGCTGAGCATCACGTTGTAGTTGCCGTTGCTCATCTGCTCGGTCAGGTAGGCAATGTCGCTGATGACCTCATCCAGCACCTGCTGGCTGGTGCGCAGGGCGTCTGCCATACGGCCGATGGCGTCGGTGGAATGATATGTAATATTTTTGCGCAGATTTCCCTGGCTCATGGCCACAATGGCGGCTTCCGTCTCGCCCAGAGGCCGGAGGATGCCGTTGATTTCCCGGCGGGCCAGCAGCAGCATGCCAACGGCGCCCACTACAATGACAATGGCGGTAATCAGCATGCTGATGGTATTCTGCTGCTGCTGAACGGCCAGGGTCTGCTCCACAAACGCGTTCATGTTGTTGGTCAGCTCTCTGGATACCTGAGCCTGGTTGTTCAGGCTGGGGGTACACACCTGGGTCAGACTTTTCAGTGCGCCCTCATGGTCGCCGTTGAGGGTCTGCTGCATGATACCGGGTACATTGCCCATCCAGTCCCGTACGGCGGAAATATACTGCTGGTCCAGGCCGTCGTCCAGGGGATAGAGCCGCTCAATATCGGCCAGCGTCTCCTCCAGGCTGCTGAGGGTGGCGTTAATCTCACCCTGCAGGCTGTCCCAGCTGGTACCCTTTTCATCCAGGGTCATGTCCCGCAAATAGCGGGCGGCAGTATTGACCTGGATGCGGCCCATCAGCACGCTCTCCTGGGCGGCAATGGTGCCGTCAATGATTTCATTGTAACCGGCCTGAATGCGGAATTGGCTGACAATGCCCAGAATGGCCACCAAAACCGCAAGACCAATGGCCAGAGAATGGCTGAACGTCAATTTTGCCGTAATACTTCGTTTCATTGCTCCCCAAATGCTCCTCTCACCCAAATACAGTTTAAAATATCATATAATGCTATTATATTAGGTTTATTCCTGTATTTTTATAGCATTTCAAAGAAAAAATGTCAACTGGCTAGAAAAAAGGCAAGGATGGTAAAATAGTAAAAAATACGGGGCAGTTTAGAAAAAAGCCCCTATCATTGATATGAAAATGCGATAAAGCAAAGGGTTTTAAAAAATTATCCATCTGTAAAAGGGGCAATTTGCATCAAAACTCATATCCTGATTTGTACAAAAAAGGACTGCCGCAGCGCTGCGGCAGTCCTTTCTGTGTCAGAGGGGCTTTATTTGATGGGTTGGCCGGCCTCTTTCTTGGCCTTGATTTCCCGGAGTGCATCCCGGTAGGACAGATTGACCCGGCCCTTCTCGTCGATGTCGGTCACCTTGACCCAGATCATATCGCCGATGTTGACCACGTCCTCCACCTTTTCCACCCGGCGCTCGGCCAGCTTGGAAATGTGCACCATGCCGTCCTTGCCGGGGGCCAGCTCCACGAAAGCGCCGAACTGGAGGATGCGCACTACCTTGCCGTAGTACAGCTGTCCCACCTCGGGTACAAATACAATGGTCTCGATGGTCTTTTTGGCGGCGTCGCAGGAGGCCTTGTCGGTACCGGCAATGTAGATGGTGCCGTCGTCCTCGATGTCGATCTTGGCGCCGGTGTCGGCGCAGATCTTCTGGATCACCTTGCCGCCGGAGCCGATGACCTCCCGGATCTTGTCCACGTCAATCTTCATCTTCACCATCTTGGGGGCGGTGTCGGCCACATCGGGGCGGGGCGTGTCAATGCAGGGCAGCATGATCTCGTCCAGAATGGCGTACCGGGCGTCCCGGGTGATGTCCAGGGCCTCCTTGATGATCTCATGGGTGAGGCCGTCGTTCTTCAGATCCATCTGGATGGCGGTGATG
>CALWOK010000230.1 GCA_944383125.1 uncultured Flavonifractor sp. | reverse complement strand
GCCGCAGCAAGGGTTTCAGGGGTTGCATCTTTTTCAGCAACCTTAGTTGGTCCGAGTGGCGGGATTTGAACCCACGGCCTCTTGGACCCGAACCAAGCGCGATACCAAGCTTCGCCACACCCGGATAAATAAAAAAGATGTCTTGGCCTAGGAGATGCTAAAACTCAAATTTGAAACACCTGGACCAAGTAACTTTTGTATTATATTCTATTTCTGCACGTTTGTCAAGAGAAAAATATGCGCTACTCGCAGTACAAAAAGTACAAGACCAGAAGGGGAGAAACCGTTGCCCAATTCTTGAGAGGAACTGCCGGGTATGGTGAGCGCCTGGGCAGCAGCTGCCGCAGACGCTCTGAAAGGAAACGGCCCGTTGGGATGATAAAACTTCATACTTTCTATTTCTGCAGAAACAACTATACTAGAGATAACGAAGGGTTGAGACAAGTGTTGCAATCACCCAAGCCGTAGATCGAACCGAAGAAGGAGCGAAGAGAATGGAACAGAAAAAGACGTCTCTTGTCAACCGGATTCCACCAAAAGTATGGTTACTGATCTCCTTTGCAGTAGCCATGCTTCTGTGGTACATCCTCTCTATCATCCCAGTAACCGCCCGGGCCTTTCCCAATGTAGTCGTAACTATCCAGGGCTTGATGTCCATGATCGAACGGGGCGCCTTCTGGCAGGATTTGAGCAGCAGCCTGATCTCTGTTGCGCTGGGCTATGCCATCGGGTTTATCATCGCCCTGCCGGTAGCCATCCTGATGGCTTGGTATGTGCCGGTGCGCAACATCCTTGAGCCTTGGATTCAGTTTATCCGCAACATACCTCCTCTGGCTTACGTACCCCTGATTGTAATGTGTGCCGGCGTAGGCCGCCTGCCTCAGGTAATCGTTATTACCATCGCCTGTTTTCTGATTATGTGTGTGACCATCTATCAGGGCGTGATCAATGTGGATGAGACCCTCATCCGGGCCGCCCGGGTGCTGGGCGCTACCGACCGGGACATTTTTACCCGGGTGATCACCCCCGCTACTCTGCCCTTTATCCTCACTGCCGTCCGGCTGGGCGCCTCCGTGGCCCTCACCACCCTGATCGCTGCTGAGTCTACTGGTGCTATAGCTGGTTTGGGTATGCGCATTCGCTCCCTCAACAACACCTTTGACGCAGCCCCCATGCTGGCTTACGTCATCATTATCGGCATCATCGGCATTACACTGGAAAAAATCATCAAACTCTTGGAAAGGAAGCTGACGGGATGGCAGGAGAAGAGAGAAATCTGATCGTCAAGATCGATAATGTCCGCAAGGTATACAACACCCGGAAAGGTGAAATGATTGCCCTCAACGGCGTGGATCTGGATATCTACGAAAATGAGTTTATCTGTGTGGTAGGTCCCTCCGGCTGCGGCAAGTCCACGCTGCTGAACATCATCGCCGGTCTCCACGATGCCACTTCCGGCACTGTCTACTGCAAAGGCAAGAAGGTCACCGGCACCGGCACCGAGCGGGGCGTAGTATTTCAGCAGTATGCCCTGTTCCCTTGGCTGACAGTACACAAGAATGTGATGTTTGCCCTGGAAATGAAGGGCATCAAGGGAAAGCAGGCAGAAGAGGAGGCCATGAAATACCTGGCCAAGGTGGATCTGACCAAGTTTGCCGACCACTATCCCAAGGAACTGTCCGGCGGCATGAAGCAGCGGGTGGCCATTGCCCGCGCCTACGCCGCCGACCCTGAGGTGTTGCTGATGGACGAGCCTTTCGGCGCCCTGGACGCTCAAACCCGTACCCAGCTGCAAACTGAGCTGCTGGAAACCTGGGAAAAGGACCGCAAAACCTGCTTCTTTATCACCCACGACGTGGAGGAGGCTATCATTCTGGCCCAGAAGGTTATCATCATGTCGGCCCGCCCCGGCCGCATCAAGTCCATTGTCAACATCGACATCCCCTATCCCCGTACCCAGGAAACCAAAATGAGTCCCCGGTTCCTGGAGCTGAAAAATGAAATCTGGAGCCAGGTGTATCACGAATACCTGGAGGTACGCAAGTAATTGGATTGGAACGGCCGTGCCGTTGCAATAAAAGAGGACACAAATCCATGAAATTAGGAGGAATGAACATGAAGAGGTTTCTTGCCATGCTCCTCACCGTAGCCATGCTGGGCGGCGTTCTGACTGCCTGCGGCGGTGGCGGCACCACACCCCCTACAGGCACCCCGGCCGGAAGCGATGCTTCCCCTGCCGGTAATTCCCAAACTCCCTCTGCACAGACCGTGGAGATCAACATCGGCTACATGCCCAACTACGGCGGTATGTGGAGCATGATGACCGCCATTCAGATGGGCTACTTTGAGGAAGAGGGCCTGAAAGTCAATCTGACTGAGTTCCAGGACGGCCCTACCATCATTGCGGCCATGGAGAATGGCTCCATCAACTTCGGCTATATCGGTCAGGGCGCCCATAAGCTGTGCGTACAGGGCAACGCCACCATCATTGCCCTGTCCCACATCTCCAATGGTGATGCGCTCATTGGCGGACCTGGGATCAGTTCTGTTGAGGATCTGAAGGGGAAGGTGGTTGCCTATTCCTCCGGTACCTCCAGCGAGGACATCCTGCGCAACTCTCTGGCTGCTCATAACATGACCATGAATGATATCACCGCCATGGACATGGATGCCGCCTCTGTGGTGACCGCCATGATGTCCAATGGCGTGGACGCCTGCGCCACCTGGTCCCCCAACAGCCTGACCATTCTGGAGGGTATGGAGGGCGCCACCAAGCTCACCGACAACCTGACCTTTGCCGACACCACCGTGTCCCTGGCCAGCTGGATTGCTACTCCCAGATATCTGCAGGAGAACCATGACGTGGCGGTGCGTTTTGTGCGTGCTCTGTTCAAGGCCATGGACTACTCTGCAGACGAGCACCATGACGAGGTTGCCAAGTGGTCTTCCGAGCAGGCCAAGCTGGACTATCAGACCTTCTATGATGAGCGTGGCGTAGCCGAGTGGCTCACCGGCAAGGAAGTGGTGGACGGTGTTGCCGACGGCACCGTGAAGGGCTACTATGAGCTGCAGCAGAAGAATCTGCTGGATGGCGGCTCCATCACCGAGGAAGACGTATGTCCCGTGGAGGACTATGTGGACTTTGCCCTGATGACGGAGGCCGGAACCTACTGATAACATCCCCGGGAAGGGCGGCGGCACACCGCCGCCCTTTTCCGGTCAGCAGGCGGAACGTTTACAAAGGGAGGGTACTTCCTGTAAAATAGCCTTCAGAAAACAGGAGGAATACCATATGCTTCTTTTGCTGTCTCTGGGTCTGCTGATCGGTTCCATTCTGGTGCTTTGTGTCAAGAAAAACTGGGAAACCCTCATTTTGTCCGGGCTGTGCCTCAGTTTAACGGTCTATTTTGTGGGTCTGATGATCTTCATAGCCAAAAAGGGCGGGCTTTCCCACTCGGTTATGGATTTCCTTTTTCTGAACAGCACCGTCCGCACCTGGGTGCAGTACCGCTTTATCACACTGGGACAGCTGGGGTATATCGTGGCGCTGGGCCGGTATCTGTTTCCGTTTTTTTTGCTGGAGATGGCCTTTCAGTATTCCATGCTGTCTGCGCTGCGGAAGGCGCCTCTGCTGCGCAAGCTGGCGGTAATCCTGCCGGGAGTCTCTCTGGTACTGTATTATCCGGCGCTCTATCAGAAGATGGTACAGCACTGGCCGAAAATACAGGATCTTCTGGTTCAGTTTTCCTATATCTGGATTATGTGTTATGTGGTTCTGGCCATGGTTTTGCTGGTTGTGGAATACGGCTCTACCACCATGCGCTTCTCCAGACGGAAGTTTTTGCCCATCCTGATCTCTCTCATCGCTCTGTCTGTGCTGTATCTGCTTTACTGCGGACAGGACCCGGGGCAGGTCTATCGCTTTTACAGCTATGACTATGTATGGATCAAAGGAGTGGGGTACCTCCAGTTTACGCTAGATGTAGGCGGATATATTCTCCTGATGGTGGTTAATATTGTCTGTGGCGTGCTGGGGCTGGGCAGTCTGCTGCGCTATACGCAGACCAGTTTTACGTCCGACCGGGATGAAGTGGTACTGGAGCGCAAGTTTGATGTAGCCCGCACCGGGGCGTCTGTCTTTGTGCACAGCATCAAAAACCAGTTGCTGGCCAATCGGGTACTCTATAAACGAATCCGTGCTGAGCTGCAAAAGCAAAGCCCTGATCTGGACAGGGTACGGGCGTATACCGGCAGCCTGTGTGACAACAACGAGCTGCTGATCAGCCGCTCGGAAGAGCTTTACCGCACCGTTAAGGCCAACTCGGTACGGCTGGTACCGGTCACGCTGGCCCAGCTGGAGGAGATCACCCTGGACCGCTTCTATAAAAAGTATCCGGAGGGACGGGTCCGGGTACTGCTGGATCGGGAGATCCAGGTGCTGGCAGATG
>CALWOK010000229.1 GCA_944383125.1 uncultured Flavonifractor sp. | reverse complement strand
ACGCCAGCGCCAATCCTGACCTGCGGACGGTGCGTCCTCCGGCAAAAACCAGGGGGCCGAAGGAGTCGGAGAGTGTGTCGCTGGACCTGGAGGCCCTGGTGGAACAGCTCCGCAAGTCGCCGGAACTTGCCAACACACTGGCCGCATTGCTGGCGTCGGCCCCATCCGGAAAATAGGTCGGAAAAATCGTGTTAGCAAATCCGCGATTTTCATTAGCAAATCCGGAAAAAATGTTCGAAGCCAATTAGCAGGGATACAGCGGAAAATGTATAAAATCGTTCCGGTGGAGAGGCAAGAACACTCCGAGAAAACGGTAACAAAAAACCGCTGTAAACCATCAAAAAACGGCTTACAACGGTCATTTTTGGCACCCCCGACTGGGTTCGAACCAGTGGCCTGTCGCTTAGGAGGCGACCGCTCTATCCAACTGAGCTACGGGGGCTTATACAGAAATTATTCAATTTTACAGGGTTCCAGGATTCGAACGATTCGATTTTTAGGAGGGGTGCGCTCTATCCTATTGAGCTACTGGCGCATATGCAATTTTTATTCGTTTCTGTGACCCCGGCGGACGAGAGATTGCCAAATGTTAGGAGGCGACCGCTCTATCCAACTGAGCTACGGGGGCAGATACAGACCCTATTCAATTTGACAAGACTTCCAGATTCAAGCAGTTTGATTGTTAACTCTGTCCTATTGAGCTGCCGACACCTGTGGCATCTCTTTACCTGCTTATGGTACACCATGCTGTTCTATTGTAACCTAATTTCCTGGTGGTGTCAACGTCAAGGCGGTGCTGGAAGTGGGTTTTTGGTGATTTTTTTGAGGAAAGCAGTTGCAAGAGCGGTAAGGCTTGCAGTATAATTAAGAGTCGAGCTTATTAAAATAAGGGATACAGAATCCTGTCCTTATTTGCGGGATATTTGCCGGGGGGAGAGCACTCCGGCGGTCTTGCCAGTATATCGGGAGGAACATTTACATGCACAACAAGAAATTACGCAACGTAGCCATTATTGCCCACGTCGACCATGGCAAGACCACCCTGGTGGACGAAATGCTCAAGCAGGGCGGTATTTACCGGGAGAACCAGGCCACGGTGGAGCGGGTCATGGACTCCAACGACCTGGAGCGGGAGCGCGGCATTACCATTTTGGCCAAAAATACCGCTGTCCACTACAAGGATGTTAAAATCAACATTGTGGACACCCCTGGCCACGCCGACTTTGGCGGCGAGGTGGAGCGTATCCTGAAGATGGTCAACGGCGTGATCCTGCTGGTGGACGCCGCCGAAGGTCCCATGCCCCAGACCCGCTTTGTGCTGTCCAAGGCCCTGGAGCTGGGCCACAAGGTCATTGTGGTGGTCAACAAGATTGACCGTCCTGACCAGCGCATCCATGAGGTGATGGACGAGGTACTGGAGCTGCTGCTGGACCTGAACGCCACCGACGAGCAGTTCGAGTCCCCCACCCTGTTCTGCTCCGGCCGTCAGGGTACCGCCTCCTACTCTCCCGACCAGCCCGGTACCGACCTGGTGCCGCTGTTTGAAACCATTCTGAACTATATCCCCGCCCCCGAAGCGGACGCCGCCGCTCCCTTCCAGATGCTGGTGTCCTCTATCGATTACAACGAGTTTGTGGGCCGGATTGCCATCGGCCGCATTGAGCGGGGTACGATTAAGCAGAACCAGGAGATTGTGGTGTGCAACTACCACAACACCGAGGAGGCCCCCAAAAAGGCCAAGGCTACCGCTCTTTATCAGTTTGACGGCCTGGGCAAAGTACCTGTCACTGAGGCGGATGCCGGCAATATCATTGCCATGAGCGGCATCGGTGAGATTACCATTGGCGATACCATCTGCGCACCCGACTGCGTGGAGCCGGTGGAGTTTGTGAAAATCTCTGCCCCCACCATTGAAATGACCTTCTCCGTCAACGACTCCCCCTTTGCCGGTAAGGAGGGCAAGTTTGTCACCTCCCGCCAGCTGCGGGAACGGCTGTTCCGGGAGACCATGAAGGACGTGTCCCTGCGGGTCACCGAAACCGACTCCACCGATGCCTTCAATGTGGCGGGCCGGGGCGAGATGTCCCTGTCCATCCTCATTGAAACCATGCGCCGGGAGGGCTATGAGTTTCAGGTATCTCCCCCCCGTGTGCTCTTCCAGGAAATTGACGGCAAAAAGTGCGAACCCATCGAGCGTCTGGTGGTGGATGTGCCTTCTGACAGCGTAGGCGCCGTCATTGAGAAGATTGGCTCCCGCAAGGGCGACCTGCTGGAGATGAATCCTGTGGGCGACCGCATGAAGATTGAGTTCCTGGTTCCCTCCCGTGGTCTGTTTGGCTACCGCAACGAGTTTTTGACGGACACCAAGGGCGAGGGCATTATGGCCTCCGTCTTTGAGTGCTACGCCCCCATGAAGGGTGAAATTCAGCGCCGCAACTCCGGTTCTCTGGTGTCTTTTGAGACGGGGGAAAGCGTCACCTACGGCCTGTTCAACGCTCAGGAGCGGGGTGTCCTCTTCATTGGCGCCGGTGTTCCGGTGTATGCCGGCATGGTGGTGGGTGAGACTCCCAAGCAGGAGGATATTTCCGTCAACATCTGCAAGAAAAAGCAGCTGACCAACATGCGTGCTTCCGGCTCTGACGATGCCCTGCGGCTCACCCCGCCCCGTCAGATGTCCCTGGAGCAGTGCCTGGAATTCCTGGCTGACGACGAGCTGCTGGAAGTTACCCCCCAGTCCCTCCGGCTGCGCAAGCGTCTGCTGGACCACGGCGCCCGGATGCGGGAGGCCTCCAAGAAAAAGGGCTGATTGCGCCCCAGCGAATCAAATGAAACCGGCCTGCCGTTTTTCGGCAGGCCGGTTTGCGTTTGGTCATTCCATCCGCAGCTCCACCGGGCAGTGGTCGCTGCCGGTGGTATCGGCGTGGATGATCTGGTCTTTGACCCGGGGCAGCAGACGCTCCGACACAATGAAGTAGTCGATGCGCCACCCGGCATTGTTTTTCCGGGCGTTGAAGCGGTAGCTCCACCAGGTATAGGCCCCGGTTTTGTCCGGGTAGAGTGTGCGGAAGGTATCCGCAAAACCGCTGGACAGCAGGAGAGTCATTTTCTCCCGCTCCTGGTCGGAAAAGCCGGCGTTGCCCCGGTTGGTCTTGGGGTTTTTCAGGTCAATTTCCTGGTGGGCCACGTTCAGGTCGCCGCACAGCACCACCGGTTTTTTCTGGTCCAGTTCCATCAGGTAGGCCCGGAACGCATCCTCCCAGGCCATCCGATAATCAATGCGGGCCAGCTCATTCTGGGCGTTGGGAGTGTAGCAGCACACCAGATAAAAGTCCTCATATTCCGCTGTGATGACTCGCCCCTCGGTATCGTGTTCCGGGATGCCAATGCCGCAAGTAACCGCTATGGGCTGGATTTTGGTGATGAGGGCGGTACCGGAATAGCCCTTTTTCTCAGCGCTGTTCCAGTAGATGTGATAGCCGGGCAGCTCCAGCGCAATCTGGTGGGGCTGGAGCTTGGTTTCCTGAATACATACCATATCGGCATCCATTTCCTGAAAAAAATCCAGAAAGCCTTTGCCCAGGCAGGCCCGCAACCCGTTAACGTTCCAGGTAATCAGCTTCATTGCGTATTCTCCTCTTTCCCCCAGCCGGTCAAACAGGGGAGAAATTTCAGCATCAGAGGCAAATAGGTGGTCACAAAGACGGCCACAGCGCCAAAGGCCGCCCATTTACGGATCTTTCTGGGCGCAGCCAGGCCCAGCATAACACCGGCGGCGCACAGGCACAGCTTGATCAGGGCCAAGTCCTTCCAGTTCATACGGGCAATGCAGGAATCGGCGGCAGACAGCAGTTTTTTCA
>CALWOK010000228.1 GCA_944383125.1 uncultured Flavonifractor sp. | reverse complement strand
CATGACCAAGGTGATGACGGCCTATATCATCCTGGAAGAACTGGAGGCCGGCCGGCTCACGCTGGACACCATGGTACCCATCAGCGCAGAAAACGCCCGGCGATCCCGGGACAGCGCCCATTATCCCGCATCTGTCCCGCTGGTCGCAGGCAGTTCTGTGTCGGTCGATACCTTGCTGAAGCTGATTCTGGTACCCTCAGCCAGCGCCAGCTGCATTGTCATGGCAGAATATATCTCAGGCAGTGAAGAGGCTTTTGTGCAGCGCATGAATGAGACGGCAAAGCGTCTGGGCATGACGGCAGCCTATGAAAACTGCCATGGCGCTGCGGTCCATTACATCACGGCCCGTTCCCAGGCTATTCTGGTCCGGAATTTTATACAGAGGTTCCCGCAGATTCTGGACTACACTTCCCTGACCGGCGTTACCTTCAACGGGAAATGGTATCCCAACACCAATAAGCTGCTGCCCGGTCTCAGCTATGCCTATCCCGGCGCTGACGGCTTTAAAACAGGGACCATTTCCGCCGCAGGCTATTGTCTCAGCGCTACCGCAGTGAAAAATGGCCGGCGGCTGATCACGGTGGTGATGAAGTCTGCCAACGACCAGACCCGCCACACGGACAGCAAAGCGCTGCTGGATTACGGCTTTGCCATGCTGGAATACCAGGCTCCCTACAGTGATATGGCCTACCACTGGGCCAGAGAAGAGGTTGCGGCCCTGAAAGAGCTGGGGGCAGAGCTTCACCCCAGCGGAGCGCAGTTCCTGCCCAATCAGCCGATTACCCGGGCGGAATTCACCGCCATGCTGTACACAGCCCTTCGGCAGGCAGATGTACTGCTTGCACCGGAAGAAAGTGTCTCCGTGGAAACACCTGTCCCAACCGAAGCCGCTGCGGCAGAAGAGACACCCTCTCCCGCAGAGAGTACGCCTGTGGAACCTCCGGAGGAGACCGAGACACCCGTTGTGGAAGAAACACCTGCCCCCCTTTCCTTTACAGATCTGAATGGACATTGGGCGCAGGACTATATTGTGGAGGCTGTGGATCTGGGCCTGATCCATGGTACCACAGACAGTCTGTTCTCCCCCGACCGCCCGATTACCCGGCAGGAAATGATGGTGATGATTGACCGCATCCTGACCCTTCCCGATGAGAACGGACTGGGCTTTTCTGATGACGGAGCGATTGCTTTTTGGGCCTTGGAGGCCGCAGCCCGCACCACCGCTGCCGGCGTGTTCCAGGGCAGCGGCGGAAAGCTGATGCCCCGTGCGTCTTCCACCCGGGCAGAGGCCGCAACGGTGGTCAATCGGGTGCTGGACCTGGCTGCGTAAGCATTTGAAAAGGAGTACGATAGTCTATGCTGCGACGAGGCTGTTCTTTTTGGTGTGCCGCGGCGCTGCTGCTGAGCATGACTGCCTGCAGCAGTGCAGAGCCGCACCCCTCGCCCATACCGACAGAGACCCCCACGCATGTCCTGGTTGCAACCCCGGCTGCCACAGCACAGCCATCCCCTTCCTCTGCGCCCACACCGACGCCCATCCCTGCCTCTACCCCTGTGCCATGGGAGGAGGACCACACACTGGACCGCGGCCTTCCACAGCTGACTGCACAGAACCTTGAGCTGCCCTTATCCGGTGCAACCGGCTATGCGGCGGTGGAAATCGGGCTTTGGCCTGCGCCAACCCCTACCGCCACCGCAACCCCCACGCCAACGCCTACCCCTGCGCCGACCGCCACGCCGGAACCTGCCCCGATTCCCACGCCTGTACCCACGCCGTCTGCCACCCCTTCCCCCATCCCGGCAGAAACGCCGATACCGCCGGAAAGCAGCCCGCCCTTGCCGGAGCCATCTGACACCCCTTCTCTGCAGGCGGTTACCCTTTCGGCGCAGGCGCCCCAATTCCTGTCCGCCGCCGCTCACCCCTACGCCGGGGCGTTGGGGATCCTTCGGCCGGGAGACTCCTTCACCATTTTAGCGGAGCAAGGGGATTGGTGGAAGGTATCCGCCCCTGCCGGTGTGGGATGGGTAGAGCACCGGTTCTGTATGATCAACCTGCCCGACGTGATTCCCTCTATCGTATACGATGCGGTGAATTCCTACTCTGCCCGTTACCGCAGCTCTGCACAAGCGATCCCAGGCATTACCGGAGAGGTGCTCTATTCCTGCCGGGCCTATAACCCACGGTTTGATGCAGAGCAATATCTGATGCCGGCGCTGTACGCCACGGCAAAAAAGCTATGTGCCGCACAGCAGGCAGCGCTTGCACAAGGCAATACCCTGGTGCTCTATGAAGCCTATCGCCCATATGAGACGCAGCGTGCCATTGTTGCAGCTTTGACCAGTCTGGCAGAACAGGACCCCACAGTAAAGGCGGGAATCTCCACGCCCCCCTGGTCCATGACCTACTTTATCAATACCGGCTATTCCAACCATCAAAAGGGGTTTGCGGTAGATGTGGGACTGGCCAAGGTATTTCGTACCCAGACCGGTTCCACCGGCAGCCATTCCTATCTGAAACCCGTGGACTATGGAGTATATGAGATGCCCACCCCCATCCATGAATTGAGTATGGCGTCGGCCTCTACCACGGGACCGGGGAAAACCACCCTGGCCAGCACCATGAATACGCCTGCCATTGCATTGCGGACGTATTTTGGAAGGGCCGGAATGACCCCCCTGGAGTCGGAATGGTGGCACTTCAACGATTATGCAGCCCGTACCCTGGCGGAGGGCCGTACCTGTACAGGGGGGTTCATGGTGACACAATGCCGCAGCACTCTTCCTGGCTGACCAACAGTATCATATTAGGTATCCCGGATTGCCAAAGGGCCGATCCGGGATACCTTTTTTCCACAGCATATACTGTATGGTCGATCAGAGAGTATAGGTCTGGAATCTTCTGATTTTACACAAAAGATGGCAAATTCTTTGCAATCAGTTCACAGCGGCACAAATATCATTAAACTAGAATTGACCCACAAATGACAGAATGGTTATGCAGTGGGAAAAGGACCGGGGCCGCAAGGCCACAGTCATGCAGCGAGGAGGAATCCATTGCATTGAAGAAAAATAGCATAATTGTGGCGGCTCTCTGCCTGGGTCTGCTGCCGCTGGGTGGGTGTATGTCTGAAAACCCACCTTCCAACGAAGCGCTGTGGGCAGCTGCCATGGAAGACGCCGTCTTCAGTGAGGACCATGAGGT
>CALWOK010000227.1 GCA_944383125.1 uncultured Flavonifractor sp. | reverse complement strand
CAGGTTGTCGCTGAGGGCCCGGCCGGTCTTGGGGTCGAAGAGCAGCTTTTCCGACAGGCCGAACCCGATGCCCATGCTCATGCCGCCGTGGACCTGGGCCTCCGCCAAGGCCGGGTTGATCAGGGTGCCCGCGTCGTGGACGTTGACCAGGTCCAGCAGCTTCACCTTGCACAGGGGGATGTCCACCTCCACCTGGGCAAAGGTGCAGCCGAAGGAATAGGCGTTGGACTTGATCTGGGCGGTGCTCTCCGCAGTGAGGTGCTGGCTGTTGGTCAGGCTGTACAGCGCCTGGGTGGCCAGCTCGCCCAGGCTCATCAGCACCCGGCCGTCGGTGGCGCGCAGGATATTGCCCTCCCGCAGCTCCAGATTATAGGCGGGCATCCGCGTGAGCTCCTGGGCATAGGCCAGGATGCGCTCCTTGAGCAGCTGCCCGGTCTGGCGGATGGAGAAGCCGGCGGTGTAGGTCTGCCGGGAGGCGTAGGCGCCGGTGCCGAAGGGGGTTACGTCGGTATCCTGGCAGGACACCACGTGGACCTGGTCCAGGGGCACCCCCACCACGTCGGCGGTCATCTGGGCAAAGGCGGTGTCGGCGCCCTGGCCGATCTCGGTCTCGCCCAACTGCACCTGGAGGGAGCCGTCCTGGTTGAGCACCATCCGGCAGGAAGAGGTCTCCAGGGAAATGGGCCAGACCGCGGTGTTGTACCAGAACACCGCCATGCCCACCCCCCGGCGCACCTCGCCCTTTTGGCCCTGATAGGCCCGGTACTTTTCCCTGTACCCGATGGCCTCCATGCCCTTGTCCATGCACTGGTTAAAGGTATCGCTGTACAGTTCGTTCTTGGAGAAGGGGTCCACATACCCCACCGGCATCAGGTTTTTGCGGCGGAATTCTATGGGATCCATGCCCAGCCGGGCCGCCACCTCCTCGGTATGGCACTCCACCGCCCACATGGCCTGGGGAATCCCGTAGCCCCGCATGGCTCCTGCCACCGATTTGTTGGTAAATACGGTGTAGGCATCCACCTCCACATTGTCGCAGGGGTACAGCTGCGGGAAGGCCCCTGCCCCCTTGGCGCAGACGCTGTGGCCGTGGGAGGCATAGGCCCCCTGGTCGGAAAAGGCCTCCAGCTTGCGGGCAGCGTACGTGCCGTCGGGACGTACCCAGGAGATGATATGGCTGCGGATGGCGTGGCGCACCCGGTTGGAGACAAAGGTATCCTCCCGTGGCACATCCAGCTTAACCAGATGTCCCCCCAGCTGGAGGCACAGCCAGGCGCACAGCGGCTCATAGAGCACATCCTGCTTGTTGCCGAAGCCGCCGCCGATGTAGGGCTTGATGACCTGGATCTTCCCCCATTCCATCCCCAGGGCCTGGCCCACAACCCGGCGTACAATGTGGGGAATCTGGGTAGAGGTGACAATCTTGATCCGGTCCCCCTCCCCCTCTGCAAAGCAGATAAAGTTCTCCATATGGCAGTGCTGGACAGTGGGGGTCTCATACCACCCCTCCACTCGGATCAGTCCAGGCTCCTGAATGGCCGCTTCATAGTTGCCCTTGCGGATGGTGGTATGTTTGAGGATGTTGTTGGGGTAGTTGTCGTGCAGCTGGGGCGCCCCATCCTGCATGGCCTCCTGGACATCCAGGACAAAGGGATATTCCTCATACTCCACCCGGATGGCCCGGATGGCCTGGGCTGCCGCCACCTCATTTTCTGCCACCACAGCGGCAATATCATCGCCGTAAAAGCGCACCCGCTGGGTCAGAACCAAACGGTCGGCCACGTCCTGGTGGCTCTCATCGGTGGACCAGGGATGCCCGGCGGTGGGAAAATAGTGTTTTTCCGTTACGTCAAAGCAGGTAAAGACCCGGATGACACCGGGAATGGCCTCTGCCGCTGTGGTATCAATGGACTTGACCCGCCCATTGGCAATGGTGGCATGGAGTACCTGGGCCACATAGGCGCTTTTGTCGCACAGATCGTCTGTATACTTGGTGCGGCCGATGACTTTGTCATAGGCATCCACACGGGTGACTGTTTTCCCTACATACATCGTGCTTTCCTCCTGTTCTGACTTGTTTTCTTCCCCTCGCTGGACGGCGCTGCCAGCAGCCATATTGCTGTGCCTGCGGCCGTACGGAACAGCCTGGGCGATCGTTCCCCTCTGTGGTTCTATTATATCGTGCCGTTCTACCCAAAAGAAAGAGCCTGTATCTTCATTTTTTCAAATGGAGGCCGTGCTGTTTCCCAGCCTTTGCTTAAATCTCCCACTTCTGACAGCCGTCCCTCCCAAATGCAAACCGCCGGACCAGGCCGCCGGCCACAATCAGGACAGGGCCTGCTGCGGCATGGCAGCAGGCCCTGTGGTTCAGATGGACTCCGGACGGCAGGGGGTGAGCAGCCAGCCGCTCATGGGGGGCAGGGCTACCTGCCCGGCAGGCAGCTCCATGCCGGTCATCCAGTCCCGGGCCGCCCAGGGCAGGGTAAGCAGCTCAGGCTCCTTGCCCACATTGACAGCGGCCAGCACCGGCACCCCTTCTCCCTCCCGCAGGAAGGAGAGCACCTTGCCCTCGGTGCGTCCCCACCGAATCTGTCCCCGGCGGAGGGCAGTCAGTTCTTTTCTGGCCCGGCCCAGATTGGCATACCACTTCCGCAGTACATCATCGGTCATTTCCCACCGGTAGGTACGCCGGTTAAAGGGGTCCTCAAAGCCCTCCAGACCGGCCTCATCTCCGTAGTAAACGGTGGGTGAGCCGGGAAAAGCAAAGAGCACCAGTGCCCCCAGCATCAGCTTGGAACGGCCCAGGAGATATTGCTCCGGCGTCAGGAAATAGGAGGCCCGCCAGTCCTTGTCGTGCTCCTGTCCATCCCCGCCGTAGCCCAGCAGGGTAATGATCCGGGGGGTGTCGTGGGTCCCCAGAAAGTTCATGGCGGAGTGGAAGGCAAAGGGAGGATAATTTTCCCGCAGGGCCTCCATGGTATGCTTGAAGTGGACGGCATCCCCTCCCATCAGATAGCCCAGCAGGGCATTGCGGAAGGGATAATTCATCAGTCCGTCGCAGTGGCCTCCCAGGATATGCTTGCGGCGTACCCCATAGGCCATTTTGGTGGAGCCGTCCTCCCAAACCTCGCCGATTACCATGGCCTCCGGGTTGGTCTCCCGGACGGCCTGGTGGATGCCGTGGACAAAGTCATCGGGCAGCTCGTCGGCCACATCCAGCCGCCAGGCGTCGGCTCCTGCCCGCAGCCACCGGCGGACAATGCTGTTTTCATCTCCAAAGATATAGTTCCGGTAAGAAGGCTCCCCCTCATTGACAGCAGGCAGGGAGTAAATCCCCCACCAGGAGTCGTATTTATCCGGCCAGTGGGAAAAATGATACCACTTGTAATAGGGGCTGTCCTGAGACTGGCTGGCACCCGGTTCCGGATAAAAGCCGTCCCCGTTGAAATAGCGGCTGACATAGCCCTGGTGGTTGAATACCCCGTCCAGCATGATACGCATACCCAGCTTATGGGCAGCCTGACACAGGGCGGTAAAGTCCTCTTCGGTACCCAGCATGGGGTCGATTTTCTCGTAGTCTCCGGTACCATAGCGGTGATTTTCCGGGGCCTCAAAAATGGGACAGAAGTAGATGGTCTCCACTCCCAGGTCGTGGAGATAGGGCAGCTTTTCCATAATCCCCTTTAAATCTCCGCCAAAAAAGTCCCGGTTGCGCACCTCTCCGTTGGCGTCGGGCCGGTATTCCGGCTCCTCCCGCCAGCTGGTGTGGACGGTGCGCCCCCCCACCATGCCGGTAGGGTCAGGTACCCGGGTGCGGCGGAAGCGGTCAGGAAAAATCTGATAGGTAACTCCCTCCCCCAGCCAGGTTGGCACCTGGTCGGTACCGTCATACACCGTCAGCTGATAGGGGCCAAGCTCCTCCTGCCGTCCCTCCGGCCCCTCCAGCCGGAAGGAGTACCACACCAGACCGATATGGCTGCCCGTATCCAGGCGCACCTCCAGCACATCCCTGTCCCCATCGCTGCCGGTCAAGGTCAGGGGAAGCTCCTCCCGCCGCTCCCGGTTACTCTCAAAGTAGGCGATGAGTACGCCTCCGGAAAAGCCCTCCGTATGCAGCGGGCGAAGGGTAAGCGCTACCACGGTACCAGAAGGCACTGCACCGTAGGGATTTTTATACCGGATGTCCCGGCTGTCAAAGGTCATAGGATCTGCCAAAACCAAAACTCCCTTCAGGGAATCAGCGTGTTTTCCGTTCCCACCGATTCCGTGGTATTTTCCGTACCAAAATAATAGTTCACAATTTCACCGGCGGCCTTGGCCAGATTACCGCCGGAGGCGCCCCCCTCCACGACCATGGAAATCACAATTTCCGGGTCGTCATAGGGGGCAAAGAGCACAAACACAGCGTTGGCGTTCTGATCGGCCGACACCTGCGCCGAACCGGTCTTGGCGCCCACCTCGACCGCCAGGTTATGGAGCTGATTGTACACCGTACTCTCCTTGTCGTTGGCCACTTCCCACATGCCCTGCTTGACCGCCTCCACATGGGCGGGATCCAGGTCCAGCTGATCCAGCAGCTGGGGTTCGTACTCATAGATGGTCTGGGAATAGTCGCTGGATTTTACCGTTTTGAGTAAGTGGGTGGCGTAGTGGTTGCCTCCGTTTACCAGGGTGGCAACATAGTTTGCCAGCTGTACCATCGTCACCTGGGTGTTGTCCTGACCGATGGCGGCCGACAGCAGGTTGCCGCCGTACCACTCCATACCCAGGCTGGCGGAGGTCTCCGGGCCGGCCACGGTACCCTTTTTTTCGGGCAGCTCCAGGCCAGTATATTCTCCCAGACCAAACATGGCGGCATACTGGCCGATTTTGTCAATGCCCAGCCGGTGGCCCATGGTATAGAAGTAGATATTACAGGAGTCCCTCAGCGCATTGGCCAGCGTTTCCCAGCCATGGGTTCCCCGGTACTGCCGGTAAATCCAGCACTGGGGATGGTAATCCCCGTAAGGGTAGTGATCCTCTTCCGGAAGCTGGAGGTAACCGGTGTCTTTGATCTTCTCAGTTGGGGTGGTAAGCCCCTCCTCCAGGGCGGCAATCGCCACCAGTGGCTTGAAGGTGGAGCCGGGAGAGTAGTACTCTTGGGTGGCCTTATTGACAAAGGGACGGCGGGGATCGCTGCTTACCTCATTGTACAGATCACCGTTGCTGTATACCTGGGTCAGATCATAGGTGGGGTAGGATGCCATGGACAAAATTCCCCCGTCTTTGACGCTCTGTACCACCACGGCCCCTTTTTCCTTGGTGTTGGCCAGTTCCTGGATGGTGTTGGCCAGTACCTCCTCCACCTTTTCCTGGAGGCGCAAATCCAGAGTCAGCATCACATTGTCACCTGGCTTGGGTACCTGAGGTTCGCCGGTTTCCCCGTCAGGATACCAGGTTTCGCTGACCACCTTGCCGCTGGTGGACATCTCCTGGAGCATCCGACCGGATTCTCCCCGCAGGTATTCCTCAAAGGCGGCCTCCACTCCATCCACACCCACCGTGTCATTTTGATTGTATCCCAGCTCCTTGTATTTGTCCCAGTTTTCCGAAAAAATGGGACCCACATGGCCCAGCAGATGGGCCGCACTGGTGGTGCTGTACTGGCGCACTGTGGTTGCGCTGACGCTCACGCCGGTGAGTCCCTGCTCCTTGACGGCGGAAATCACGTCAATCTCCACATCGGTGGCAAATACATAACTGTTGCGGTTCACATCCTTGCTGCGCAGATTCAGCTCATACAGCACCCCGATGACTGCCCGGGCATCTGTATCAGACCAGCTTTCTTCAATGATAAAGTAGGATCGCAGGGCCTGTATCACCTCTTCTGCCGTAGGGGGAGCAGGCAGGTCGGACAGGCTGGCCGCCCCATCCAGCATGTCCTGGGTATAGCGGTTGGGCAGCTTCTCTCCCAGAGGCAGCTTGTTCAGCAGGCTCCCCAGATAGGTAAACTTTACCTTTCCCTCACTGTTTTCATAGACCAGCGGCGTCTCACTGGTATAGGTAAAGGGCGCTTCCTTGGAGATGGGCAGGGTATCTGTCCACGCCAGGCCGCAGTCCCGGCAAATCTGGATCAGCGCCATCAAATTGGCGTTGCGCTGGGGTTCCTTTCCCATAGGCGTGGTATTGAGGGTGATCTGATAGGTGGCCCGGTTGCCCACCATGCTGCGGCCATAGCGGTCCACAATCTCCCCCCGGGCGGCCTCTACCGTCACCTGATTGGAGATTTTCACTGTGGCAGCCGCCCGGTACTCCTCCACATTGACCACCTGCAGCTGATACAGCACCGAGCCAAAGACGCCCAGCAGGACGGCCAGCAGGATGCCGATCACAACCGTACGAATTTGAAATTGTTTCCCTTCCATAGGTTCCCTCCTCGGGGGTTACGGCAACAGCACCACGCTGTCCTTGTGATAAAACATGCGCACCAGATTGTTCCGCCAATCTGCCGGATTTGTGGTGACATCGGTGTTGTACAACAGGGGCGGACGGGAGCGGATAGGCTCCAGGGCTACATCGGTTACAGCCGGGTCCAGCAGCACCGTCAGCCGGTCGCTCTGCTGCTGATAATAGGCGGCGGCAGAACCGTCAGCCAAAGACGCCGCAGCCTGCACACTGGTCAGGGTGTTGTGGTACAGGCCCACACAGACCGCCAGCAGCACCGCCAGCACCGGAACAGCCCGCCAGCACCGGCGAAGCAAACGCCCGCCATCTTTTACCCGGGGCAGCACCGCCCGGCGGAACCACCCCAGCCAGTACCACAGGTTGAGCAGTACCAGCCAGTAGAAGGCATAATACACAATGCTCCGCAGCCGTTCCGGGCCTGCCTCAGACATGGCGTAATAGTGGGGGGCGTTCTGAGCGGCAAAGAGCAAAAAGGTAAACAGGGAAAAGAGCATCGGCCAGGGAAAGGAAAACCGCACCTTGCCGGTCAGCCCCCACACCGCCGGCAGGAGGAGCAGCAGCACCACTGCCTCCGCCCAGTTGGGCCAGTCCAGGCAGTCCTTGCCTGCATGGAGGATGGACAGCACCACCGCCTCCACCGCTCCCATGGGCTCAGTGGCAGTATCCTGCCGTACCTGGTTGCCGGGGGAGAGCATACTGACGGCAAACGGGATGGCCAGACTGAGGAAGAGCACCAGACCGGGGAGCAGCTTAGGACGCTCTTTCCATAAAAACCAGAGCAGAAACAGCCCTCCGATGAGGGTGGCCAGCAGGGCGGAGACATAATTGCTCCCTCCCACCAGAATGGCGGCAGCCATACCGGGAATGACGGCCCACAGGGTCTGCCGCCGGGTTTCTGCCAGCTTCAGCGCCGCAAAGCGCTCCACCAGCAGCAGCATGATGCCGTAGGTAAAGGTATAGTATACCGCCCCGTTCCACCAGTAAAAGCTGTCCTTGGGAGAGGGGACAAACTGGATGGAAAGCAGCAGCATGGGAACGGCCAGAAATACGGTCTGCCGCCAATTCCCTCCCAGACCACGGCGTACCAGGGTATCGGTCAGCTTGTATGTGCCGACGCACAGGGAGGCCAGCATCACCACCGGCGTCAGCCAGTAGAGAAATTCCGAAAAGGTCAGGGGGGTGACGGCCATCAGCGCCAATGCCGTGAAGGTACCCTGCCAGCTCTTGTAATACCCCCACATGGTATGCCATACCTCCCCCCAGAAGTTCCCTCCCTGGAGCAGGGCCTCATGGGGCAGGTAGGCATAGCAGTAGTCGTCGCTGGAAGGCCAGTCATACCGGCCCAGCAGCAGGATGGGGATCAGGCTGACTGCCAGCACCGCCAGCAGCAGCCAGGGGCCATATTTGATCCACAGGCCCTTGCATTGATTCATTGTATTCCACTTCTCTCTGTTTTTTGGGGTCACAGGACCGTCTTTTTGGGTACCCGGCGGAATACCCACAGGAACAGGGCATACACCGGAAAGACAAACACCATGGACCAGGCAATTTCCCGTCCGGCCAGGGAGAGCATGGCGGGAAGGTCTGTGGTTCCCCCCAGCAGCAGCAGGAGGATCCGCATCCCGTCCATACACAAAAGGGCCAGCAGGGAACACAGCAGACAGCCCACCAGATTCTGCCGCACCACATATTGGGCCAGGGCTCCGGCCCCCATACCCAGCAGGCACATACCCAAGGTCATGGTGCCGTCCACGTTAAAATAGACCGCATCGCACAGGATGCCCACCCCCAGCCCGAAGCCTGCCCCTGCCATCGTCCCCTCCAGCACAGCCACCGCCATGGCCGCCAGGGGAAGGAGCATGGGAGCCACCCCAAACAGGGGATAGCGGTTGAGCAGATAGACCTCGCAAAACCACACCGGCAGCAGGGCCAGGGTATATACTCCCCACTTGATGAAAAAATCCTGTCTGGTCACAGGGTTATGCGCCTCCTTCCGCCACGGGTCCGTGTCCCGCCCTACTCCACAATGTCAAAATCCTTGATGACAAAGACCTGCTGCAAACTGTCCAGATCGGTTTCCGGTACAATGACGGCATATTCCGTCATGCCGGACACATCGGTGCGCACCTCTTCCACATGGCCTGCCACAATGCCGGAGGGATATACGCCCCCCAGACCGGAGGTTTCCACCAGATCTCCTGAAATCAGCTGGCTGTTTTCCGGCAGATAGGTCAGCTTGAGCTTGCCCTCTCCCATCAGGGTCAGATCCCCCTCCAGAATGGCTGCTCCTCCGGTGCGGGAGAGCTGTCCTCCCATTTCGGTCCCGGCGTCAATGAGGGTGCGGACGGTACACCAGTTCTCCCCCAGCTCGGCTACCACCCCTACCAGATTCCAGTATTCATCCACCACACAGTCTCCCACCGCAATGCCCTGTCCCGCACCTTTGCTGAGGGTGAGGGTCGATTCCCAGTTGGATGTGGAGTGGGCTGTTACCATGGCGGCCTCTTTTTCAAAGGTACGGTTTTTGGGCTGAAGCTCCAGCAGGTTGTACAGCCGCTCATTTTCCTGGATGGCAGCCTCGGCCTCCCGGATTTTGGCCTCCAGCTCAGCGTTTCTCTTTTTCAGCTCCTCCAGCTCGGCCTTCCTCTGCTCCTGTTCAAAGGCGTCGCTGTACCGCTCCTCCACCCAGTTGGTCACGGCGCTGATGCCGTTGCGCACCGGGGTTGTCACCACGCCGAGGAAGTTGGCAAAGGGGTTGGCCGCTCCCCCCAGCAGCATGGAGACTACCGCCGTTACCAGCCCCAGCAGGATGGCTGCAATCAAAATCAATATTCCATTGCGCCGGAAAAAATCCTTCACACCTGTATCCAGCCTTTCCTGTTACTTGCCTGCCGCCAGGGCCATACAATTCACACCCAGGCGGTTCAGAATCTCTCCCAGGCGGCAGACCGGCAGACCCATGACATTATAGTAATCTCCCTCAATGCTCTGAACAAACAGGGCGCCATAGCCCTGGATTCCATAGGCCCCCGCCTTGTCCAGCGGTTCTCCCGTCTCGATATAGCAGTCAATTTCCTCTCCGGTAAGCGGGCGGAAGGTCACGTCCGTCTCCTCTGTCAGAGAATAGACCTGCTCCCCCTGGAGCACGGTCAGACCGGTGTACACCTGATGGCGGCAGCCCGACAGAATGGAGAGCATCCGGAAGGCCTCCGCCTCATGGGCAGGCTTGCCCAGCACCGCCCCATCCAGCGCCACCACGGTATCGGCGGCAATGATGATGTCCTCCGGATCTGCCCTGTCCCGTACTGCCCGGGCCTTTTCCTCTGAAATGCGCCGCACCAGCTCTGCCGGAGGCAGGTTGCGGTCTACCTGCTCGTCAATGTCGGGGGCGACAATGCGGAAGCCCCGTATTCCCATCTGCTCCAGCAGCGCCCGCCGTCGGGGGCTTTTGGAGGCTAAAATAATATCCATGTCCATGTTGTTCCTTTCCACGTTCCCCGGGCGTTCTTTCAGGAATTGCCCTTCTGCCGGCTGCCATAACCCGCCTGCCCGTTATTGTCCGGTAGAGCCAAATCCGCCGTCTCCCCGGTGGGTTTGATCCAGCTCCGCCACCAGTTCCACCTGAGGCAGCGCCACCGGCATTACCACCAGCTGAGCAATGCGGTCGCCGGGCTTGATGGTATAGGGGACGTCGGACAGATTGGTCAGTCCCACCAGCAGCTCTCCCCGGTAGTCGCTGTCGATCACCCCCACCCCGTTGGACAGGGAAATGCCGTGTTTCACCCCCAGGCCGGAGCGGGAAAAGATCAGCCCCACATATTCCGGCCCCGGCAAGGCCATAGCGATCCCGGTGGGGATTGTAACCAGCTGCCGGGGGGCTACCGTGAGCTCCTCTTCCAGGCAGGCATACAAATCCCATCCGGCAGAACCGGCCGTAGCCCGGCTGGGAAGGGGAACGAGCTGCCCCACCAGAGGGGACACTGCTTTGAGTTTCAGCTTCATGGGTTCTTACTCCACATCTCTGTAATACAGACCTCGGGTGTATTCATTGGGGTTCCAGGCGTTCTGCTCCAGATACCGCTTTGTCACCTGGACACACTCCTGGGGAGATTCGGTGGTAAACAGCAGCCGCTGGGCCCACAGGCCAATGTGCCGGTAGTCTGCCGCCTTGTCTGCCAGGAAGAGCGTCTGGGAGTTGAGCAGTTCATTGCGGCAGCCGGGGGCCTTTACCACCGGGAACCGGGCGCCCTTCCGGTCGGTCAGCACATTGGTATTCTGGCAATGACAGGCATTCTTCCTGTTTTTGATGATACAGTTTTCCATAATCATCAGGGGGAGCCGTCCATAGGTAATCAGTTCGGTATCCACCGTCTTGGAGATATCCCGGATCTGAGGGAATTTCAGTTCAAAGGACAGGGTGAGGGAGGAAACGCCCAGCCGCTTGTACTCCTTCACCGCCTGGGTATTGTACACCTCCAGGCCAAAGTCACCCCGCAGGGTAAAGCCCAATTCCTTCACAGGCTCAATCATGCCCAGATTGCCTACCAGGGCGTCGGTTACGCCCAGTTCCCGTACCTGCCGCAGCTGCTCCAGCATGGCAGGATATTCCCGGTCCCAGGCCACCCGGGGCAGCGTCACGCCCATGACGGTACCCTCCGGGACACGGGCCAGTTCGGGATGGGCCGCCAGCTCCTCCAGAGGAAGGTATACCATGGCAGGTCCCAGCTCCAGCAGTTCCCGGCTCACCTGCTCTGCCGACCGGACCGAGATGGTAAGCACCGGGGGCTCCTTCCGGTTCTCATACCGGGCGCCGGGATGATACGCCCCGGTACGCCGCCGGGGCAGGGCTTCCCGCTCCCTGGTCAGCCCATCCAGGGCATCCCGCCGCAGGGCATTGAGGGCAGAAAGGGGAAGGGACAGCCCCTCTTCCACCAACACCCGCATCCGGTCTGCCCGATAGGGCGTGCCGCCGGTACGGGCCAGCTGGTTCTCTATTGCCTCTGTGGTAAGGGGACGGGTACGGGCCTCCTCAGGTACCGGCCCCTCCACCGTTACCACCCGGCCTTCCGGGTCCTTGACCCCTACCCGGGCAGGCTCGCCAGGGCGAAGCATTGCATAAAAGGTAACAGGCACCCGCTGGGCCTCACCGTTTTGGTAGGTACCGCGGGCCTGGGCAAACAGTTCCTTTGGCTCTTTGGTTTCCTGCCGCACGCCAAACATATGGGGGCCCTGCTGATCCAGATAATAGCCTTGGGTGAAGCCCTGCCGGGAGAACGCAGCCTGAAGCTGGTTGATTTCCTCTGCGGTAGGCTCCCGGTCCTCATGGATGGCCCGGGAGAAAATCCCCGTTACCACCGCCACATATTCCGGACGCTTCATCCGGCCTTCCAGCTTGACACAGGTAACCCCCATCTTCTTCAAGTCCCGCAGATAGCCCGCCAAAGACAGATCTTTCAGGGAGAGGGGATAGGAATCGGCCTTGTCCCCCCATCCATAGTTTAACCGGCAGGGCTGGGCGCATAACCCCCGGTTTCCGCTCCGTCCGCCGATGACGGAGGACAGAAAGCACTGGCCGGAGTAACACATGCACAAGGCCCCGTGGGCAAAGACCTCAATCTCAATGGGGGAATGCTGACAGATGTAGGCAATCTGATCCCGGGACAGCTCCCGGGAGAGCACCGCCCGGGTCATGCCCAGATCGGCGGCCAGCTTCACCCCGTCCAGATTGTGAATGGTCATCTGGGTGGAGGCGTGTACCGGCAGGTCCGGGGCCACCTGCCGCAGCATACGCACCACCCCCAGGTCCTGCACCAGTACCGCGTCCGCCCCCAGGCTGCTGGCCTCGGCGGCAAAATCAGCTGCCCGGGGCAGCTCCCGGTCGGTGAGCAGGGTATTGAGGGTGAGATAGACCTTGGCCCCCCGCACATGGCAATAAGAAACCGCCGCCGCAAATTCCTCCCGGGAGAAATTTTTCGCGTTGCGGCGGGCATTGAAGTCTCCATATCCCAGATAGACGGCATCCGCACCGTTTTGTATGGCAGCCGCCACGGCCTCCATGGACCCGGCGGGGGCTAACAATTCCAACATACTGTGTTCCTCCCGGCAGGCGGGGGGCTGTCCCCCGTCCCCATTACTTCTTGTTTTGCAGCTTGAAAATTTCCCGCTTGGCCTCGGACAGCTCCATCTTTACCTTGGTGGCCTCCTCCAGGTACTCTTTCAGCTGCCGGCGGAGATTTTCCGCCGTCTCAATCTCTTTAAAATATTCATCCGCAATGTTGACCGCCGCCAGCACAGCCCCGTCCACCAGGGACACCTTGGCGCCCTCCATCACTTCCTGTATCTTCTCGTCTACATGGGCGGCCACCTTCTCGGTGTAGCCGGCGTCCTCGGTGCCCACCAGGGTATATTCCTGCCCCGCAATGGTAACGGCGACGCGGTTTTTCATGCAAACCCCTCCTGACCATAGTAATTTAGAGTATTATATCACATTCCATCCGGGAAGAAAATTAAATTCTTCATGAATTTTCAATGGAGCAATCCATTGTGCAATCCCCCTGTCATATGCTATGATAAGAAATACCCCATTTGCGGAAAGGAGCGCGCCCCTATGCCCCAGCTGCTGCTGCCCGGCAATATCATATCCATGGACGCCCGGGCGGCCGACCGGCTCACCGCCAGCGGCAGCGGAGACGCCGCTCTGCTCTACCTGTGGCTGCTGCGCCACGGGGGGCAGCTGAACGGAGAAGCCGCCCGGAAGGGCCTGAAATGGGACGGCCAGCGGCTGGAGGAGGCCACCGCCCTGCTGGTGCAGCTGGGTCTGTCCGACGGCAAAGCCCAGCCGGAGCAGCCCCCTGTCCCCGCCCCCGCCGGTCCCCCGGACTATACCGCCGCCGACATCACCCGTGAAATTGAAAACAGCACCTCCATTTTCCCCGGCCTGGT
>CALWOK010000226.1 GCA_944383125.1 uncultured Flavonifractor sp. | reverse complement strand
GCCATAAGAGCGGTTCTATCCGGGCGGCAGGCCAGAAACGCAAAGAAAGCTTTGTCAAAAATACAGCCGTACTTTACCACCTCTGCCATACCGTCGGCAAAGGTTTTGTCCTCCAGGGTATCCAGGGTATCCGGGTCCATGAGCACCAGCCTGGGCTGCCAGAAGGCCCCCGCCAGATTTTTGCCGTGGGCCAGGTCGATAGCCACCTTCCCCCCCACGGAGGAATCCACTTGGGCCAGCAGAGTGGTGGGAATCTGCACAAAGTCCACCCCCCGCAGGATGGTGGCGGCGGCAAAGCCCGCCAGATCACCTACCACACCGCCTCCCAGAGCCACTACAGCGTCGGTGCGGGTCAGACCCGCCTCCATCATGGATTCCCACAGTTCCGCCAGCTGACCGGCGCACTTGGAGGACTCCCCCGCAGGCACCACATGAAAGGCGGTCTGAAGACCGGCACTGGTCAGGCTCTCCTCCACCTTGGCCCGGTAGAGAGGGGCCACGTTGGTGTCTGTCACCACAAAGAGCCGCTTTGCTTTGGGAAGTTTCTCCCGGCAGAGCGCTCCCGCCCGGGCCAGCAGGCCCCGGTCAATGATGATGTCATACTCCCGCCCCGGCAGGGCCACGGTGAGGGTTTTCATGTCTGTCCCATCCTTTCCAACTACTCTGCACGCCTTTGCGTTCTGTTTATTTTACCAGCGTCTTGCCTACCAGGTCAACCAGAGCGCCCACCTTGCCCATCAGGGTATCAAAGTTCTGGGGGGTGAGGGACTGCTGGCCGTCACATTTGGCATGGGCAGGGTCGTTGTGCACTTCAATGATCAGGCCGTCGGCGCCGGCAGCCACCGCAGCCAGGGCCAGAGGCTCCACCATCCAGTACATCCCGGCGGCATGGGAGGGGTCCACAATGATGGGCAGGTGGCTCATCTGCTTGATGGCAGGGATGGCGGATACATCCAGGGTATTGCGGGTGTAAGTCTCAAAGGTGCGCACACCCCGCTCACACAGGATGACATTTTCATTGCCGGAAGCCATGATATACTCGGCGGACATGATCCATTCCTCATAGGTGTTGGACAGGCCGCGCTTGAGCAGGATGGGCTTGCTCATCTTGCCCACTTCCTTCAGCAGTTCAAAGTTCTGCATGTTGCGGGCGCCGATCTGAACCACATCCGCCTCCCGCTCGAACAGCTCGCACATCCGGGGGTCCATAATCTCGGTGACAATGGGCAGTCCGGTCTGGGCCTTGGCCTCAATCAGCAGATCCAGGCCGGCGGTACCCATGCCCTGGAAGGAGTAGGGGGAGGTACGGGGCTTGAAGGCGCCCCCCCGCAGCAGGGAGGCACCGGAGGCCTTGACCTCCTCTGCCACGGCACAGATCTGCTCCTTGCTCTCCACCGAACAGGGGCCGGCAATGACAGAGAAGTTTCCGCCGCCGATTTTGGCCTTGCCTACCGTCACCACCGTATCCTCCGGGTGGAACTTGCGGTTGGCCTTCTTATAAGGCTCCTGTACCCGCATGACCCGCTCCACAAAGGGGTTGATGGAGATTTTGTCCATATCCACCGCAGTGGTATCGCCCACCAGCCCCAGAATAGTGCAGCCAACGCCGTTGGTGATACCGATCTCCAGCCCCAGCTCTTTCAGCACACCTACCAGGCGGTCAATCTCCTGCTGCTGGGTACCGGGCTTCATGACAACTACCATATGAAACATCCTTTCAGGTATAAAATAAGGGCGCTCATTGATGAAATCAACGAGCGCCCTGCATATCAACAGGCTCCATTGGGGCTATCTGCCCCCACCCATTTCATTCATCCCTGCAAGTTTCCCACGCCAAAAAAGCCGGCGCCCATAAATCGAGCCCAGCCATAGGAAAACAGGAAGGATGCAGTTGTGAGGGATGCGTGATTCATGGTTTCTTCCTCACTTCAAACAGGTTGGAGTCATTATAACCCCATTATTTTGGAATTGCAACCGGGATTTTTCACAAACACCAGGGACACAATCCCCCCCTTCCGGTTCAATTCTGCCTCTCCACCGCCGGAATATGCCGCAGCAGCCGCCACAGGCACAGGGCGAAGAGCACCGAGCTGATGGACCAGGTCAGGGGATAGGCCCAGTATACCACCCGGATATCGGGGATCATCCGGACGGTGAGGGTAATGTAGGTAATGCGCAGGGCGCACCACACCGACAGCATGATGGTCATGGGTACAATAGGCCGTCCCATTCCCCGGAGTATACCGGCGGAACAGTGGGAAAAGGCCAGCAGACAGTAAAACAGGGACACGGTGCGGGCATAGGCGGTGCCAAAGGTCACCACATCCGGCTCGCTGTTGAAGGCGGATACCAGCAGGGGCGCCGCCGTGAAAATGACCACGCCTATCAGCTCTGCCAGCAAAGGGCTGCACAGCAGGCCGAACCGCATGCCCGCCCGCACCCGGTCAAATTTTCCGGCCCCCATATTCTGGCTGACAAAGGTGGACAGGGCCAGGGCAAAGCAGGTCACCGGCAGAAAGGCGAAGCCCTCAATGCGGCTGTAGGCCCCGCAGCCCGCCATGGCCGCCGAGTCAAAGGCGATGGTAGTGGCCTTGACAATCTCGTATGCCACGGAGACCACCGAGATCTACACCCCGGAGGGAATACCCAGGGTAATAATCTGCTTGAAGGTTGGCCCCTCAAACCGCACCCGCCGCCAGGTCACCCGATAACTCTCCCGGGTGACGGTGAGTTTGCGGAAGGCCAGGAAGGCGGACAGGCACTGGCTCAGGATGGTGGCCAGGGCTGCG
>CALWOK010000225.1 GCA_944383125.1 uncultured Flavonifractor sp. | reverse complement strand
ACCAGATCGGCATAGTTACCCTTGGCAGTGGTGGTGATGGCACTGGTAAAGAAGCTGTTGCTGGCCAGGTTGGTGGCGGAGCCGTAGGCAAAGGAGGAATAGTTCCGGTTAAACTCCACCAGCTTGTCAGAAATGCTCTGATAGGCAGTCTGCTGCCACTGGTATTTGGTGTTATCCTTCTGAAGGTTCTGGATTTTCTGCTGATAGCTCTGCACCAGGCCTTCGATCATGGCTTCGGTGTCCAGGCCGGAGGCCAGGCCGGAGATAATATTATAACTACGGTTGCCGTAAATGCTGGAGGAAGAGGAACTGGAAAGACTGCTGATGGACGCCATATGTGACACTCCCTTTCGTACGGAATACAGTTTGACAGGATCTTACAAACAGGCTTCGGCCCTTATTGACAAAAATCGGCACGTTGAGTACAATGACTTGGGTAGAACAACGCTATGCTCTCACCATCTATATCGTCCACAACGGCGAAAGATTAAGAGAGATTTCATGATTTTTCTATTTTTTACTTGCGTAACGGGAGAACCCCAGGGCGCACCGCCCACAGGCGGAAAAGGAGGACAACCATATGCCGGCAACCATCATTGCCATCACCAACCAGAAGGGCGGCGTGGGAAAAACCACCACCGCAGCAGCCCTGCTTACCTCCCTGCACAACCGGGGCGCCCGGGTGCTGGGGGTGGACCTGGACCCCCAGGGCAGCCTGGGCTTCAGCCTGGGGCTGGATATTGAAAACTGCTCCACCATTTATGACGTGTTCCGGGGCCAGAGCCAGCCGGAGGAGGTGCTGGCCTCCACCGATGTGTGCGACCTGCTGCCCTCCAACATTTTGCTGGCGGGGGCCGAGCTGGAGTTCAACCGGCCCGGCCGGGAATTTTTGCTGAAAAATGCCCTGTCCCGCATCGAAGAAAACTACGACTTTATCATTGTGGACACGCCGCCCGCCCTCAATCTGCTGACGGTGAACGCCTATGTGGCCTCCGACAGCCTGATTATCCCCATGGCCCCCGAAATCCTCAGCCTGCTGGGGGTGTCCCAGATCAAAGAGACCATTGAAGGGGTACAGAGCTACTACAACCCCCGGCTCAAGGTGCTGGGCATTCTTCTGAACCGGTTCAACGGCCGGTTCAACCTGAACCGGGAGGTGCTGGAGCTGGCGGGACAGATTGCCGCCCAGCTGCATACCCGTGTCTTTGAGGCCAAAGTCCGGAGCGGTGTGGCCGCCGGAGAGGCCCCCGCCCATGGTCAGAGCGTGGTGGACTACGCCCCCCGCTCCAAACCGGCCCAGGACTTTGAGGCCCTGTGCGACGAGGTGGCGGGCGCCCGGTTCCCCCGCCGTGACCAGAGAGGAGGGGCCTGCTGATGGCCACCAAGAAAAACAGCCGCAGCAGCAAGACTGACCATGTGCTCAGTCTGCTGGGCGGGGGAGCCGCCGGCAAGGAGCAGAACAAACCTACGGCTGCCGCCGCCCCTCCATCCGATGCACCGGAAGCAGAGGCATCCCCTTCCAAAGCAGAACCTGCCGCCCAGGCACCGGAACCGCAGGAGCCTGCCGCCGCTCCGGCCCATGCCCAGCCGGAGCCTCAGCGCCGGATGGCCGCCCCCATTCTGGAGGTGGCCCGCATCAACAACGAGGCCCTGTCGGAAACCATCCGGGACGCCCTGACCCAGTCCCTCAATGAAGATCTGGCCCAGGCGCTGGAAGAAGAAGGACTTCCCTCCCCCATACCTGTGGAGGAGCCTGTCCCTCAGCCTACTCCTCAGCCGGAGCCGGTACCGCAACCTATACCAGAGCCTCAGCCTGTGGCGCAGCCCGCTCCCCAGCCGGAGCCGAAACCACAGCCTGAGCCAGAACCCCAGCCTGTGGCGCAGCCCGCTCCCCAACCAGAGCCGGAACCGCAACCTGAACCAGAACCCCTGCCTGTAGTGCAGCCCACTCCTCAACCAGAGCCAAAACCACAGCCTGAACCAGAACCCCAGCCTGCTCCTCAGGCGGCACCTGCGCCGTCCCCTGCTTCCGACGGCCCGGGCAGCGTCCTCCCGGACGGGTCCGTCCCCATCAACGTGATGGAACAGCTGGTAGACGGCCCTATTGCAAAATATGTCAAGCTGTTTGGCCTGTGCCAATGCCCCCGCTGTCTGGCCGATGTGCGCGCCCTCACCCTGAGCAGCCTGCCGCCCAAATATGTGGTGCTGGATTCCTTTAAAGCCATTCCCATGATGAGCTTTTTTGAGGCCAAATACGAGTCTGCCGTCATTGCTCAGGTCATCAACGCCTGCAAAACAGTGATGGAGCACCCCCGTCATACAAAATAACAGAGAGCCTGCTGCACCATGCAGCAGGCTCTCTGTTATTTTCCCGTTTTCAGATGCTGGAGCAGGACCCCTGCAATGTTCTGGCAGGAAGCCTGTACCCCTACCGCACCAATATCATAGGCCACACAGGGCATACCGTACACCACGCTGGACTCCTTGTCCTGACCGATGGTATAAGCGCCGTTTCTGCGCATCTCCAGCAGACCGTTGGCGCCGTCCCGGCCCATCCCGGTCATGATGATGCCCACCATATGGCACTTGACCTGGGCGGCCATGGAGGAAAACAGGGCGTCCACCGAGGGGCGGTGTCCGCTGACCTTTTCCCCGGGCTGGCAGGAGAGGGTATACCGGCTGCCCATCCGCACCACTCTGGCCTGGAAATCAGCGGGGGCCAGCAGGGCCAGGCCCCGGTGGATCTCATCCCCGTTGACCGCCTCCCGCACCTCCATGGCACACAGCCGGTTGAGCCGCTGGGCATACATGCCGGTAAATCCAGGGGGCATATGCTGGACGATGACCATACCCGGGATATCGGCGGGCAGCCGCTTGAGCACCTCCAGGGTGGCCTCGGTACCGCCGGTAGAGGCCCCCAGGCCAATGATGGTATGATCCAGATCCACCGCCGTTTTTCCATGGCCCAGCAGAGGGACCGGCTCCCCCACCGTATGTTTGGCCTGAGGGGCCGAACGGGCCGCAGCAGGGGCGCCGGAGGCGGGTGCAGCAGAGGGGGCGGTGTGGGGCGTGCGCACACGGCCGGTGGCAACCACCTTGGCACAGGAGGCCACCATGATCTTCTGGGCCAGGGCGTGGATAAAGGCCTCCCGGCTCTCACTGCCGTCAGGCTTGCGGACAAAGTCTACCGCACCGGCAGACAGGGCGTCAAACACCCGCAGGTTCAGGCTGGATACCAGGATCACCGGCAGGGGATGCTCCGGCAGCAGCTGAGCCAGAAAATCAATGCCGTTGGTACCCGGCATCTCCACATCCAGGGTCATCACATCAGGGGAGAGCTGTACCACCTTTTTCTTGGCGTCCAGGGCATTGATGGCATATCCCACCACCTCAATGCCCGGGCAGGCATCCAGTCCCTTGATCAGAAAGGTACGGGCCACGGCAGAGTCGTCTACCACCAGCACCCGCACATTTCTCCGGTTGAATAACATGAACGAAACGGCTCCTTTCCGAAGGCGGAGGGCCACACCACCGCCGCTATTTTTTCCGGTATACCGCCGGAGCCATCATCTGGAACAGAGGGGTTTTTCCCAGGGATTCCGAGTGGCTGATAAAGAGATACCCGTTGGGGGCCATAGCATCATAAAAGCGCCTGATCAATCCGTTCCGGGTGTCCTGATCAAAATAAATCATTACATTCCGGCAGAAAATCACGTCAAATTTCAGCCGGAAGGTAATGGGGTCCATCAGGTTGAAGGTGCGGAAAATCACATTGTCCCGGATGGGCTGGGCCACCGTATATGCCCGGGCATCGTTTTTGTCCTGGACAAAATACCGCCGCAGCCAGTCGGAGGGCATATCCGCCGGAGGCTGGTAGACGGCGGCCTTGGCCTTGGCCAGGGCCTGGTGGGAAATATCGGTGGCCAGAATGCGGGTATCCCACTGGGCAGCCTGTGCTCCGAAGTACTCCTTCAGATAGATGGAGAGGGTGTAAGGCTCCTCTCCGCTGGAACAGCCGGCACTCCAGATGGAGAGCACCTTGTCCCGCTGGTGCCGCCGTTCCAGCTCGGGGAACACCGTTTTCTGGAGATAGGTAAAGTGCTCTTTTTCCCGCAGGAAATAGGTGTAGTTGGTGGTGAGCTTGTTGAGCACCAGCTCCAGATCCTGGGGATCTTTGGTGGTGAACAGGTGCTCCAGGAAGGACTTGAAATCCTGATAGCCCTTCATTTTCAGAGAATGGGAGAGCCGGCTGGTGATGAGCTGCCGTTTTTTACTCAGGTCGATGCCATAGTTCTGATGGATAAACTGCACCAGTCTCTGAAAATCCGCATCAGTAATGGTCATATCGCGAAACAGCATTTCCATGGACGCCTGCCCTCCCCCTGTCTCACGCACGGTCCATCAGCTGCGCACAGTCAAAGACCAGCATCGTCTGACGGCCTTCCTCCAGGGAGCACATGCCGGACACCAGCTCCTGATTGCTGTGGGGAGGCACCGGCAGAATGGTGGTAATGTCCACGTCCACCATCTTTTCCACCTGGTCCACCAGGATACCCACCTGGTTGTCCTCATGCTGCACAATGATAATGCAGGCGTTTTCATGGTCTGCCCGGCCCAGCAGCCGCCGGATATCCAGAATGGGAATGATCTGGCCCCGCAGGTTGATCACGCCCTTCACATAATCAGGCACCAGGGGAATGCTGGTGACGGTGTGGTTGGTGATGATCTCCACCACCGCCTCCGCCGACACGCCAAAGAGCAGTCCATCTGAGATAAACAGCAGAAATTTCTCTGTGGGGAGGACCTCCACCGTGGCCTCCAGGGCCAGGTCGTCCTCCGTCTGGAATAAAACGTCCCGTTCCGACATATGATATCTCCTTTACCGTGCAGAGGTGTACAGGTTGGAAATGTCCAGGATAATGCTGATGTTGCCATCGCCCAGGATGGTACAGCCGGCAATGCCTCTGGCTTTGATGTTGAAGTGGTTCAGATAGGAGGGCAGGGGTTTGACCACAACCTGCTGCTCGCCCAGCAGCTCATCCACAAACAGGCAGTAGGACAGGTCCCCCGCCTCCAGCCAGATGAGAATGCCGTCCTGAATCTCGGTGCAGCCCCCCTCCATCTGGTAGAGATCCCGCATCCGGATCACAGGGTAGAAATTCCCCATGCACTTGAATACCTCGCCTCCCGAGGCGTCCCGGATCAGGTCAGCCTCTTCAATCTTGAAGGACTGGCGGATATTGTGAATGGGAATGGTAAAGATGGAGCCGCCCACCGACACCTCCATGCCGTCCATAATGGCCATGGTCAGGGGGATTTTCAGGGTGGTGGTCATGCCCTGGCCCGGCTCGCTGGAGATGGAGACGGTGCCGCCCACCTCTTCCACGTTCCGCTTGACCACGTCCATGCCCACGCCCCGGCCGGAGAACTCCGTGACCTGGGTGTTGGTGGAAAAGCCGGGGGCCATCAGGAAGTTGAGAATCTCCCGGTGGGAGTACTCCACGTCGGGAGAGGCCAGGCCGTTGCGGATGGCCTTGTTCAGCACGCCGTCATAGTTGACGCCCTGGCCGTCATCCTTGATCTCGATGATGACCTCACTGCCGGTGTTGCGGGCGGAGAGCCGGATTTCCGCCACCGGATCCTTCCCGGCGGCAATGCGGTCGGCCGCCTTCTCCTCAATGCCGTGATCCATGGAATTGCGTACAATATGCATGATGGGGTCGCCAATGCTGTCCACAATGGTCTTGTCGACCTCGGTAGTCTCTCCGGACAGGATCAGTCTGGCCTGCTTGCCCAGCTTTTTGCACATGTCCCGTACAATGCGGTTCATCTTCTGGAACACGCCGGACACCGGCACCATCCGCAGGGACATGGACACGTCCTGCAGCTCATCGGTAAGCTTGCGCAGCTGCCGGGCCGACTTGGTAAAGGCATCCAGCTTGAGGCCCTTGAGATCGGGAGAGGCGGTCACCATGGACTCGGTGATCACAATCTCGCCCACCACAGCCGCCAGATGATCCAGCTTATTCAGATTGACGCTGATGAGACTTTCCTTATGGTGGGGCGTATTGTCAACTTTCTGGACAGAGGGCGCAGCGCTCTGGCCCGGCACAGCCTGGGCCACAGGCTCCTCTGCCGCTGCCATCAGCTCTGCTGCGGCAGAAGGGGCAGCCGGAGCAGGCGCCGCTGTCTCCTGGACCGGCGCAGCAGGCTGTACAGGCGCCGCTGCCTGGGCCGCTTCCGGCACATCAATGGACTGATAGGTGCGCACAGCGCCGGCATTGGTAACGGCGTGAACTGCGCTGTCCCGGTCGGCGGCACTGCGGAACAGCAGCAAAAAGCCGGATTCCACAATCTGCTCGGCGGTGGCGGCGTCGGTTTCCACGCCCTTGGGCTCATAGGTAAAATCAGAGTCGCCGCACAGCTCCCGCACGGCGTTGACCAGCATAAAGGCCCGCAGGTTTTCCATGCCGCAGCCCTCATCAAAGAAGATCTGCAGCGCATAGGGGAAGCCCGCCACCGGGGTGATGGCGTGATGGGCCTCCTGCTTGGCGGGGGCGGGGGATGGCTCAGGCTGTCCGCCGGAGCGAATTTGCTCCATCAGTCTATTAACTTTTTGCACCAGAGTGTCGATATTTTCAGTGAGCGGTTGCCCGTTCTCAATCCGCTCCAGCTCCTGGCGGAAAAAGTCGATGGTCTGGAAGAGCAGATCAAACAGCTCAGGCCGCAGACTTTCCGGTACCACATCCATGGTTTTGTCCCGGATGATGGCAAACATATCCTCGGCCCGGTGGGCAACGGTCATCAGGGAATTGTACTCCATCATGGCGGAAGAGCCCTTGATGGTGTGCATGATGCGGAAAATGGAGTTGATATCCTCCTGGGAAAAGCTATCCTGCTGCTCGGACGTCAGCACAATGCTGTCAAGCTGCTCCAGCAGGGTGTTGGTCTCATATAGAAAGGCATCCAGGATGCTGTCGTTTCCGTCACTCATGGCAATAAGCTCCTTTCTTGCGGTCAACTTCTATCTTACATATCGACCCGTTTTCTAAAAAAATAAGAACTTGGAAAAAATATCAGGCTGAATCCAAAAAAATCCACGGCTTGGCCTGGCACCTATTGGGAGGTGGATACAATGGCAGACCTTTTGGGCGCGGCCAATCCTGTGCCATCTTATGACAACGCAAATCATAACCGCATCAATACCAACACCCCCCGTCCCACCGATCTCCAGGTTCAGAATATTCCCGATCCAACCAGGGTGGGACGGCCGGACGCCAGAACCGACCAGCAGGGCGCCAACAACGCCCTGCAATCTGATATCCCCCGTTACGACTCCAACCTCCAGACCTTCCTGCAGCGTATGCAGGAGATGGATCTGCTGCCTGAGCTGCTGGGCAAGGCCATGCTGGTACTCCGGGGCGTCATCTCCACGCCGGGACTGCAGCAGGGCATCGCCAAGGAGATGGCCCAGCTGATGGAGATGCTCAAGCTGGACCCCAAGAGCCTGCAACAGTTTTTCACGGAGCAGCTACACGGCGGCAACCGGTTTGTGGGGCCGCTGTTTTCTCTGCTGCGGCAGTCCTATGCCACCCTTACCGGTACCCACGCCCGGCAGTCCATTCTGGAATTTGCCCAGCGGTACGCCGACTTCTCTTCCACGGCCCACATCGCCAAAAACATGACCAGCCTGCTCCGCCAGATCAACGACTACCTGCCCAAAAGCTGGCAGGGCAAGCTGGAGGAAATGATGGCCCGGCTGGAAAACGGGCTGGCAGCAGGCACACGGGGGGAAAACCTCAGGCTGATCCAGGGGGAAATCATCCCCTACTTAGGCTCCTATGTGGGGCGCACCCATGATATGGGTCCTCTGCGCAGCCTGCTGAATATGCTGGTGCTCAATCTGACCCGGTATGAAAACGGCTCGGAGCAGGCTTTGTTACAGTCCTTCCGGCAGCTGGGGGGGTACAGCGAAACCCTCAACAGCCTTAACCAGCTGGATGACAAGGCCATTCTGAAGCTGCTCCAGGAGAACGACTTTACCCGGGCTTCCGGCAGCCAGTTTGCCCAAACCCTGTCCACCATCGCCTCCAAGGCTCTGGAAGGGGCGTATGGTCAGGATGTAAGGGAGGCCTTTGCAGAAATTGTGCGGGCCATGCTCATCCAGGAGAGCGTATTCCTGCCCCTCAACCACATGCTCTTCCCCATCGACTGGAACGGGCAGATGACCTACGGGGAGGCCTGGGTGGACCCGGACGCCGACGATCCGGAGGGGGGCAGCTCCCACCCGGAGCGGAACAAGGTACAGTTCCTCTTCAAAATTGACCTGGAATCCCTGGGCTTTCTGGAAATCTCCCTGGCGGCCCGAAAGGAGCAGGTGGAACTGCGGGTACTGGGTCCGGAGGCGGTCAGCAGCAACAGCGCCATCGTCGCAGAGGATCTGCGTACTATTTTAACCGATCATGGGCTGACTGGCAAGGAGGTTCGGGTTGAAAAATTGGAAAAACCTCTCACTCTGACAGAAGTTTTTCCCAATTTGTTTGAAGGGAAGCGGGGCGTAAATGTCAAAATCTGAGAAACAGTCCGGCGGACCGGCCCGGCGGGCAGCGGCGCTGCAATACAACGCCGGAGGCGGCGCACCTGTGATTGTGGCCGCCGGCATGGGCCATCTGGCGGAAAAAATTGTGGAAGTGGCGGTGGACAACGGCGTGGCGGTATACGAGGACTCCTCTCTGGCCACGGTGCTGTCCCAGATGGAGCTTGGTACCGAGATCCCCGAGGGGCTGTACCAGGCGGTGGTGGAAATTTATCTGTATTTCCTGGAATACGACCCCAACGATCCGGAGAAATTCCGCCGCAAGCGCCAGAAGCTGCTGGAGCAGCGGCAGGCGCAGCAGGAGGAACCCCCTGATCAGCAGTCCTCATAAGGAGGTGGATGCAATGGCCTATCAGTATCTGATTCTGGACAGCCGGGGCAGCCCGGTGGCCCATGGAATATCCAACCAGTCGCCCTCCGACAAGCTGTGGCGGCTGGAGATTGACCGGGGCGATGTGGAGCGGGTGATGAGCCACACCAACA
>CALWOK010000224.1 GCA_944383125.1 uncultured Flavonifractor sp. | reverse complement strand
ACCTTCCGGTTGTTCACCCGGATTTTAAAGCGGTGCAGCCCCAGAGCGGTAAAGGTTTTGTAGATGATGGCGGGAATTTCCGCCTCGTTGATGATGTCCAGAGCGCCGTCCCCGATGATGTCAATATCCGCCTGGTAAAACTCCCGGTAGCGGCCCTTCTGGGCCCGCTCTCCACGGTACACCTTGCCGATCTGGAACCGGCGGAAGGGGAAGGTCAGCTCGTTGTGGTGGAGGGCCACATACTTGGCCAGAGGTACCGTCAGGTCAAAGCGGAGGGACAGGTCGCTGTCTCCCTTGGTGAAGCGGTAAATCTGCTTCTCCGTTTCGCCGCCCCCCTTGGCCAGCAGCACCTCGCTGGCTTCAATGGCCGGGGTGTCCAGAGGGGTAAAGCCGTACAGGGAATAGCTTTTGCGCAAAATCTCCACCATCCGGTCAAACTGCGCCTGACGGGCAGGCAGCAGCTCCATAAAACCGGATAAGGTGCGGGGTTTGATTTGGGCCATAGTGATGCTCCTTTGTGAAATAAATAGAGGCTGCTGCCTGCCCTCGCCGCAGGTGCGGCGTCAAGGGTTTTGCGCAGCAAAACCTTGAAATAGGCCCAATTCATTTGGGCCTATTTGAATGAAATCGGGGTCCCCGGCGGGTCACTGACCCGCTGGGGCCAGCAGTTCCATGAAACCGGATAAGGTGCGGGGTTTGATTTGGGCCATAGTGATGCTCCTTTGTATCGTTACGTTTGGGTTTGCCGGGGAAACGGGCCAATGAAGCCATCGGCCCTGGAGTGGGGGTGGTCCACAGGCGCTCCGAGGGCAAAAAGGCGCTTTCGTCCCTTGTCACGGGACGAAAGCGCCTGCTTCCGTGGTGCCACCCATGTTCGGCGCACATGCGCCCTCATACCTTCTGTTGCGGGAAGGGGACCGCGCCTGTCTCCAGGCCCGCTGGTGAAGCCGTCTCCCGTCCGCCTGCCCTAGATACTTCCAGCCTGCGGTATCTTTCTCTGGTGGGGTGGTGTGGGCGGTACTTGCTCCGTCGTTGCGGTGGTTGCTGTTGTGGTTATGCGGTAAAGGGCTTGGTCTTGGGATTGACAATATCACGCCAGTCCAGATCGCCCCGCTCCAGGCCGTGGATGAGAATTTCCGCCGTAGCCACATTGGTGGCATAGGGGACGTTGTTCTGATCGCACAGCTGGGAGATATATTTCATGTCGCTGTCCAGATCGGCCGACTGGGGGTCGGAGAAGAAGAGGACCATGTCAATCTCATTATAGGCGATGCGGGCGCCAATCTGCTGGCTGCCGCCGTGCTCGTGGGACAGGAAGAGCTGCACCGGCAGTCCGGTGGCCTCGGCGACCAGACGACCTGTCGTGTTGGTGGCACAGATCGTATGCTTGGACAAAATGCCACAATAGGCAATGCAGAACTGAACCATCAGTTCCTTTTTCCGATCATGGCTCATCAACGCGATGTTCATATGTGCCCATTCCCTTTCTGATTCAAAGATGGGTCACCGCAGTTTCATCAGCGGGACCTTTTGCCCCAACAGCCGTCTGGCGATGTTCAGACAGGCCACCGCCGCCCCCCGGTTGGCAAAGAGGATCAGGGGAATGCCCTGATTGGCACTGAGCATGACCTGGGGGTCCTCCGGAATAAGCCCCAGCAGGGGCAGGCCGGAGGTGTCCATGGCATCGTCAATGGTGGTGTGGAGCCGCTTGAGCAGCTTGGGCTGTACCCGGTTGACCACCAGGTGAATGTGGGGCAGATTGCCCCGCAGGATGGATACCGTGTGCTGGGCGTCCCGGAGGGCGGAGGCGTCGGTGGTGGATACCACAATGCCCCGGTCGGCTCCGCAGGCTGCCAGCTGAAATCCCTCCCCCAGACCGGCGGGGGAGTCCATGAGAATAAAGTCATAGGTTTGCTTGGCTCGCCGCACCAGCTCCCGCATGGCGTCCTCCCCGATGGGTTCCCGGGGAGAGGTAACAGGGGCGGTCAGCAGGCTCAGGCCGCTGATGACCGGGCGGGGGGTGGCAGCCCGCTCCAGAGAGCAGCGGCCCGACAGCACGTCGGTAAAGTCCATCAGGGCCCGGTCGCTGAGGCCCAGACTCAGGTCCAGATTGCGCAGACCAATGTCCATATCCACGCACAGAACCTTGTGGCCCAGAGCGGCCAGACAGGAGCCGACGCCGCCGGTAAGAGAGGTCTTTCCGGTGCCGCCCTTACCCGATGTGATCACGATTGCAGTGGACATAGGCTCACTCCTGACATACAAGATTAGAATAACACACAATTTGCCGGGGTGCAATGCTTAACTGCGTCATACATGCACCAAATCTGATTTACAGGGGGGATTTTTGGATTCTGGCCCACCGGCGGGGGTAGCCCTGGGGCGTGGGGGACACCTTTTCCACCACAATGACCCGGTGGGCCACATCGGTACCCGGGATGGTGTAGTCAAACCGGGGCAGCAGCCGCCCCCCCAGCTTGGCAATGCCGTGGGCTGCCTTGTCCACTTCGGCAGCGCTGTCCACGCTCTTCATGGCCAGGAATTTGCCCCCTACCTTCACATAGGGCAAGCACAGCTCGCACAGCAGCTCCAGAGAGGCCACCGCCCGGGATACCGCAAAGTCAAAGCTGTCCCGGAAGCCCGCCTGATGGGATTGTTCCTCCCCCCGGGCGTGGAGGCAGGTGATGCCCTCCAGAGAGAGGGAGGTACACACCGTCTCCAGCCAGTGAACCCGCTTGCCCAGGCTGTCCAGCAGCGTGACCTCCAGAGAGGGCTCCAGAATTTTCAGGGGCAGGCCGGGAAAGCCCGCCCCGGTGCCTACGTCAATGAGGGTTTTGCCATGAAACGTCTCCCCGGTGGTCAGCAGGGCGGCGCTGTCCAGAAAGTGCAGATCCACCACCTGATCGGGCTGGGTAATGGCGGTCAGGTTCATGACCTGGTTTTGCTCCAGCAGCATCTGACCATAAGCTGCCAGCTGTCCGGCGGCCTGGGGGGGCGGGGTAAGACCCAGGGCGGCAAGGCCGGTTTCAATGCGTTCTTTCATGGTCCACCTCCGAAATTGGCCAGCAGGGGAGGGATGCCCAGGGCCAGACTGACCGCAAAGCCTACAGCGCACACCGCCGCCAGCACCCCCATGGAAACCTTTTTGGAATAGGGGCTGTCCGGGTGGCGGGCCAGATAGAGGGCAATGGCAAAGATGCCGCCGATACCGGGACAGGCAAAGAGGGGAGCAATGCCGGTGAGGTAATTTCCCCCGTTGAAAAAGGGGTACAGGTTTAACACCACAAAGCCCACCATATATACAATGCCCACCCAGGCCATGATACGCTTCACCGGAGAGGCGGGGGTGTATGGCTCCTGGGGGGTGTTTTCCGGGCGGTCAGTCATGGCGGCCCTCTTTCAGCAGGTCACGGATTTCGGTGAGCAGCTGCTCCTGGGTGGAGAGCACTGGCGCTGCCGGGGCGGTCTCTGCGGCCTCCTCCTTTTTGCGGTGAAAGCGGTTGATGCCCTTCACCAGGCAGAAAATCACAAAGGCCATAATCAGGAAGTTGACCACCGCCTGAACAAAGCTGCC
>CALWOK010000223.1 GCA_944383125.1 uncultured Flavonifractor sp. | reverse complement strand
TCCACGCCGTTGCACACCAGGTCATACTGGAAGGCGGTAATGGACAGGGGGTCCACCTCACCGGCAGCGGCCTTTTTCAGAATCTCCAGACCGCCGTTGGGCATGGAGAAGGGGTTATGGCAGAACTCCAGCTGACCGGATTCCTCTCCAATCTCATACATGGGGAAGTCCACAATCCAGCAGAACTCATACCGCTCCTTGTCCATGTGGTTGGGGCAGAAGTTGCCCAGCTTGGAGCGGAGCACACCGGCGGTCTTTTTGGCGGCCAGCAGCTTGCCGGCGGTCAGGCCCACAAAACAGCCCTTCTCAAGGCCCAGAGCGGCCACCACAGCCTCTTTGATGGGCTGGACGAACTTGGCGATGCCGCCCACGATTTCGCCGTTCTCATCGTAGCGGAACCAGTAGGCCTTGTTGCCCGACTGGACTTCCACCTCATTGCACAGGCCGTCAATCTGCTTGCGGGTGCCTTCAAAGCCGGTGACCACGATTGCCTTGACGGTGTTGCCCTCGAAGGGGCCGAAGCCGCAGGAGCCAAGCACCTGGGTGGCGTCGGTGACGGTCAGGTCAATGCGCAGGTCGGGCTTGTCGGAGCCGTACTTGTCCATGGCCTCCAGATAGGAGATACGCTGGAAGGGGGCGGAAGAAGCCACGTTGTAGGTGCCGTACTGGGCAAAGATGGGGGGGAGCACCTGCTCCAGCACGCCAAAGACGTCCTCCTGACCGGCAAAGGCCATCTCCATGTCCAGCTGGTAGAACTCGCCGGGGGAGCGGTCGCCCCGGGCGTCCTCATCCCGGAAACAGGGGGCAATCTGGAAATACTTATCAAAGCCGGAGGCCATCAGCAGCTGCTTGAACTGCTGGGGGGCCTGGGGGAGAGCGTAGAACTTGCCGGGGTGCTTCCGGCTGGGTACCAGGTAGTCACGGGCGCCTTCGGGAGAGGATGCGGTCAGAATGGGGGTGGTGATCTCCAGAAAGCCCTGGGCAGTCATGGCAGACCGGAGAGCGGCCACCACCTGGGAGCGGAGGATGATGTTGTTCTTTACTGCCGGGTTGCGCAGGTCCAGATAGCGGTATTTCAGCCGCTGGGTCTCGTCGGCCTCCCGGCTGCGGTTCACCTGGAAGGGCAGTTCATTGTGGCGGCAGCGGCCCAGTACCTTGATCTTTTCCGGCACCACCTCAATGTCGCCGGTGGGCAGCTTGGGGTTTTTGCTGTCCCGCTCCCGCACCACGCCGGTGACGGCAATGGTGGATTCCTTGTTCAGGGCCTTGATGGTTTTGACCATCTCTTCGGTTTCCGCTACCACCTGGGTGGTGCCGTAAAAGTCCCGCAGCACCACAAAGCCCAGGTTGGCGCCTACTTCCCGGAAATTCTCCAGAAAACCCGCCAGGGTGACGGTCTGGCCCACCTGCTCCATGCGCAGCTCCCCACAGGTGTGGGTGCGGTAGGCGGTTTGCACATTTGCCATGTCAATCAACTCCAGATTGCAATATATAATTTGGAAATAGAAATAAAATACAATAAGAAGGCGAAGTTGTCAGCCGAAGGCTGACTGATGAGGGGGACTGTCCGTCTGCTTATGCCCCCTCATCCGGCCCTGCGGGCCACCTTCCCCCCGGCGGGGGGAAGGTCAGGTGCGCAGGTCAATGACTTTGCTGTAGTATACCTGCACGTCGAATGTTTTATAGGCGTCGGTGCCGTCCTTGGCAGTGACGCCAAAGTGGGAAAGGGCGGTGTTTTTCACATAGTCCAAAAATTCCACCCCGTCCACCGTATTGAACCAGTTGAATTCCAGCCCGGCGGCGGCGCAATCCTGCTCCAGTCCGTCAATCAGCGCCTGGACATAGGGGAGCCAGGCCCCGGCGGTGGTGCCGTTGGTGAACAGCACGTCAGAGGGCTTCAGGCCGGCGGCGGTAAAGGGGGTGTAATCGGCGGGGGTAAAGGTCTGCCGCAGATCGGTGCGGGCCACCCGGGCCACCATGGCAGCCGCCTCCGCCCGGGTCAGGGTTTTATCAGGCAGGAAGGTACCCCACTGGTCCATGCCGGTGAGAATTCCGGCATTGTAGAAGGCCAGCACATCCGGGTCGGTGCTGTCGGGCAGGGCGGTTACGGTATTGATGGGGGAGAGCATATCCTCAGGCACCACCCCGCACAGCAGGTCCACAAATTCCTGCCGGGTGGCGTCCTTCTCCGGGTCGGGTACGGCAATGCCCAGCTGCTCCAGATAGTGGACATAAGAGAAGTACCAGGGCAGAGTCTGATCCGGCTTGGGGGTGGCAATGGGAATGGACTCCCCGGTGATTGCGGCATGCATCCGGGCGGCAATGGTGGCCACCTGGGCCACCGTCAGGTTGCTTTTGGGGGAAAAGCCGGTGTTGGTGCCGGTCATCAGCCCCACCTCATAACAGGCCTGGGCAGCGCTGGCAAACCAGTCGGTGGGCTGGACATCGCTGTAGCCCGGGTAGTCGTTCACCTTGGGAAAGGCCTCCTCCGGCGTGACGGCGGCGGCAGAGCCCATCATCAGTGCGGCGGACAGCACCAGTGCGGCAAGCTTTTTCATGGAAGGTTCCTCCTTAACAATCAAAACAGACGGGCTTCTCTCCCCGGAGAAAAGTCCTTTTTGCTATAGACGGCAGGGGAGGGGAGAAAGTTCCATTTCAGCCCACAGGGGGGTCCAGGTGGTATTTTTTAGCATAGTAGCCCTTGTCCACAATGGGAGTACCCGGCTTGGTATCTGCCAGCCGCCTGGCTACATAGGCCACCGCCTCCTCCATGGGCAGCGTCACCTGCTTGAAAATGCCCTGAGCCTCCAGCTCGGCCCGCTCCTGGTCGGTCAGCTCGTCGGTGGTGAGCAGATCCTTCACCGTGACGGTACCGGCGTTTACCTCATCCTCCCCCAGGAAGGCCGCAAAGGGGATGGACAGCTTATTGGCATAGGTCAGCTTCTGCTTGAACTTCTTCTTCTCACAGTGGAGCTGAGCACGCACACCGGTCTCCCGCAGAGCGGTGGCAAAGGAAATGGCGGCAGACAGGTCCTCTGTCATGGGGAGCACCAGCACGTCGGCGGGGGCGGTGTTCTCCTCCTCGTTCAGATAGCCCTGGGCCTCCAGCACCGAGAACAGCCGGGTCAGGCCGATGGAAATGCCCACGCCGGGCAGCTGCTTGTCGGTGTAATACTCCGCCAGATTGTCATACCGGCCGCCGGAGCAGATGGAGCCAATCTCCGGGTGGTCCAGCATGACGGTCTCATATACGGTGCCGGTGTAGTAGTCCAGCCCACGGGCAATGGTGAGGTCCACCATAAAGTGATCCTCCGGCACCCCAAAGGCGGACAGATACCGCACCACCGTGGACAGCTCCTCCACGCCCAGGTCGAAAAGTGCATGCTTGCCCTTGAAGGGCTCCAGAGCCGCCATGGGGTCTGCCGCCCCCAGCAGGGAGAGAAGGGAATGGGCAGCGTCGGCAGACACGCCGAAGTCATCCACCAGAATAGCCGT
>CALWOK010000222.1 GCA_944383125.1 uncultured Flavonifractor sp. | reverse complement strand
TGGCGGGTAGGGCTGTTGAGATAGCCCACAACCAGCTCCAGGTTTTCCACCCGCTCTGCCTGCCGCACCCGCTCCCTGGCCCGTTCCTCCAGGTCCAGCATCCGCTTGGCGTCCTCCAGAAACAGCTCCCCCGCCCGGGTGAGGGAGACGCTGCGGGTGGTGCGCTGGAAGAGTTTCACCCCCAGCTCCTGCTCCAGGGACGAAATCTGATGGGTAATGGCCGGCTGGGTCACATAAAATTCCTTTGCCGCTCCGGTAAAGTTTCGGTGGAGGGCCACCGACAGAAAATAACGCAGCTGGTCGGTATGCATGGCTTCCGCCTCCCGTTCTGATGGTGAATACCTCTCCATTATAGCCGGTTTTGGGGGAAAGCTCAACGGCACCCTCTTCCAATGGCCCATACAAGCGGGAAAAGGCTTTGCTTTTTGGGGCAATTCCGCTATACTGGACAGGATATCAAGTAAAGTGAGGGAACACTATGCTGCTATCGGCAGAACAGCTGACCAAACGCTATGGAACCCGTACCCTGCTGGACGGGGTTTCTTTCTATGTGGACCACGGGGACAAGGTGGGCATCATCGGGGTCAACGGCACCGGCAAGTCCACCCTGCTCAAGCTGCTGGCGGGGGCGGAGGAGCCTGACGAGGGTACCGTCCGGCCGGACCCCAACGTGCGTCTGGAGTACCTGCCCCAAAACCCGGTATTTCCCGGGGAAAACACGGTGCTGGAGCAGGTGCTGGCGGGCCTGAGCCAGAACGACCGGGCGCTGGCAGAATATGAGGCCAAGGCCATGCTCCACCGGCTGGGGGTGGCCCGGCTGGACCAGAAGGTGGGCCGGCTGTCGGGCGGGGAGCGCCGCCGGGTGGCACTGGCGGCGGTGCTGGTGCGGCCCAGCGATGTGCTCATTCTGGACGAGCCCACCAACCATCTGGACAACGACATGGTAAACTGGCTGGAGGACTGCTTAAAACGCTGGAAGGGCGCCCTGGTGATGGTCACCCATGACCGGTACTTTCTGGAGCGCATTGTCACCACCATGGTGGAGGTGGAGGAGGGAAAGCTGTACACCTACCCGGGCAATTATGACAAGTATCTGGAGCGGAAGGCGGCCCGGCTGGAGCAGGAAAAAGCCAGTGAGCGCAAGCGGCAGGCCATTCTCCGCCGGGAATACCAGTGGGTGATGCAAGGCCCCACCGCCCGTGGCACCAAAAGCCGGGAGCGGCTGGAGCGGTACGAAACCCTCAAGGCCCAGACCGGCCCGGCGGAAAAAAGTACCTTGGAACTAAACGCCCGCTCCAGCCGTCTAGGGAAAAAGACGGTGGAACTACAGAGCGTCTCCAAGTCCTTTGACGGGCGGACGGTGTTACGGGATTTCTCTTGTATGCTTCTGCGGGACGACCGCATCGGCATTGTAGGGGCCAACGGCAGCGGCAAATCCACCCTGCTCAACCTGATCGCCGGGGTACTCCCCCCTGACAGCGGACACATTGAAGTGGGTGAAACCGTCCGCATAGGCTACTTCTGCCAGGAGGTCCCCCATATGGACGGCAATACCCGGGTCATTGACTATGTGAAGGACATCGGCAACAACATCCAGACGGCAGAGGGGATGCTCACCGCCTCCCAGCTGCTGGAGCAGTTCCTCTTCCCTGCTGAGGTGCAGTGGAGCCCCATTTCCAAGCTGTCCGGCGGAGAAAAGCGGCGGCTCTTTTTGCTGGCGGTTCTGGCAGCCGCCCCCAATGTGCTGCTGCTGGACGAGCCTACCAACGATCTGGATGTGCAGACCCTGTCCATTCTGGAGGACTATCTGGACGCCTTCCCCGGGGCGGTGATTGCCGTATCCCACGACCGGTACTTTCTGGACCGGGTGGTGAAGCGGGTCTTTGCGGTGGAGCCGGACGGCAGCGTAAAGGGCTATCCCGGCGGGTACACCCAGTACCTGGAGGCCCGCCGGCAGGGGGAAGGGTGCAAAGCCCCCAAAGGGCCTCCCGCCGAGAAAAAGCCCCAGCGCACCCCGCCTCCAAAGAAGGTCCGCTTCTCCTACAAAGAGCAGCGGGAGTTTGAGACCATTGAGGACGAAATTGCCGCGCTGGAGGGAGAACTGGCCCAGGTCCAGGAGGAACAGGCTGCCCAGGCCACCGATTATGTGGCCCTTCAGACCCTCCAGGCCAGGCAGGAGGCGCTGGAACAGGCCCTGGAGGAGAAAATGGAGCGCTGGGTCTATCTCAATGACCTGGCCCAACAGATGGAACGCTCCTGATCCCCCGTCTGACACCATCTGCAAAGGAGCTACAGCATGACAAAATACTGGAAACCTCTGGCAGCCATAGCGCTGGTATGCGCTCTGGTGCTGACGGGTATCCTTCTCTGGACAAAACCGGAGGCCGCCGCCGCCAAACGGCCGGAAGATCAGTTCCGGGCGGTGTGGGTGTCCACGGTTTACCGGCTGGACTACCCCAGCCAGGCCACCACCGACCCGGAACAGCTGAAGGCGGACGCCGACAGCATTCTGGAAACCTGCAAGGAGATGGGCATGACCGCCGTCATCCTCCAGGTGCGACCCTGTGCCGACGCCCTCTATCCCTCGGACTACTACCCCTGGAGCGCCGACCTGACCGGCAGACAGGGCCAGGCCCCGGCAGAGGGCTTTGACCCGCTGGCCTACTGGGTGGATCAGGCCCACGCCCTGGGCCTGGAGCTGCACGCCTGGATCAACCCCTTCCGGGTGACCAAAAACGGTCAGAGCGAGTTTGACAGCCTGGTGGACGCCCACCCCGCCAGGCTCCACCCCGACTGGGTGGTCTCCTACGAGGGCAACTACTACTTCAACCCCGGCCTGCCCGAGGTGCGGGAGTACATCATCCAGAGCGCCGAAGAGCTGGCCCGGAATTACCCCATTGACGGCATCCACTTGGACGACTATTTTTACCCCGGCAGTACCTTTGCCGATGAGGATACCTTCCAGACCTACGGCAAGGGCTTTGCCAATGTGGGAGACTGGCGGCGGGACAACATCAACCAGCTGGTGAAGGCCCTGGGAGAGCGGCTCCACGCCATCAACCCCAATCTGTCCTACGGCATCAGCCCCTCCGGGGTGTGGGCGGATAAAAGCAGCCTGCCCCAGGGCTCCAACACCACCGGCGGTTATGAGAGCTATTACGCCTCCTATGCCGACAGCCGGAAATGGGTGCAGGAGGGGTGGATTGACTACATCTGTCCCCAGGTGTACTGGTACATCGGCCACAAGAGCATGGACTATGAGACCATTGTGCGCTGGTGGGCCGACGTGGTAAGGGGGACAGAGGTTTCCCTTTACATCGGCATGGCGGATTACCAGGCCGGCAACGAGGACCCGAAAAGCCCCTGGCACGGCGTGGACGCCATCATGCAGCAGCTGGAGCTGAACGAGACCATCCCGGAAGTGGCCGGTGAGGTCCACTTCCGCTATCAGTTCCTGGCCCAGCACCAGGCCCTGGGCAGTTTATACGAGGATTTTTATCAGATTCCCCCGGATGTCACCCTGAACACCGGGAGCCACACCGCCTATATGGAGGGCAGCGGAGGACAGTTCCGCCCGGAACATGCCCTGAGCCGGGGAGAGGCCGCCGCCCTGCTGTCCCGGCTGGCGGTAGACCTGGAAGGCACTCCCCTTTACACCGGGACAGACCGGAACAGCGGTTTTTCTGATGTGTCCCCCGCCGCCTGGTACGCCCCCTATATAACCTTTGCCCGGCAATACGGCATGGTGTCGGGCTATCCGGACGGCACCTTC
>CALWOK010000221.1 GCA_944383125.1 uncultured Flavonifractor sp. | reverse complement strand
ACACCACATGGTGGGGCTGGGGCCGCAGCTTGCACAGGGCCAGGACACGCACTTCTTCCTTGGTCATGGGCACCTCTCCACGGGTAAAGGTGCTGTCCGGCAGACCGGGAGTATTCCAGGGACGGGTCACTGGGGCGGGATGCTCCGCCAGCAGCACTGCCAGGTCGGCAAAGTGCTGTCCGGCCAGTTCTGCCGCCGTTCCGGTGACAATCCGCTCGTCCGAATAACTGAGCCGCTCCCCTACGCTGACCTGGATCTCTCCCATGCCCCGCTGGGTCAGTTCCCGGCAGATATCCTCCGCTTTGGTGGCTCCGCCGGTCAGGGCAAAGGTGCGGGGGTGGCTCTGAATCTCCCCCACCACATTGTGGCTGCGGCCGTGGGCGCTGACAATCTTCACATCCTGCCAGGTGGTGTGCAACCTGGCGCAGAAGTAGGACAGGGAGGACAGGCCGGGGATGGTAATAACCTCATGGTGCTCCAGCAGGGGCCACAGGTTTTTTGCTCCGCTGTAAAAGCCGGTATCCCCCGACAAAAGCACCCCAACAGGCCCTTCCTGCTGTCCGTCAATATAGGCGGCAATGTCCGAGGCCGCAATGAGGGGGGTACAGGTGTGGCTCTGGCTCCATGGCTCCAGCAGGCGCTTGGCTCCCACCAGATTGGAACAGGTCTGGATCGCCTTCACCGCCTGCCCAGTCAGGGTATCCGGATTGCCCATACCGACACCGATGAGATAGACCTTCATTTCCCCACCTCCTTTAAATGTTCCTTCAGCTCTTCCAGAGAGAAGCCCTGCTCCTGCCGGGGGCGTTCCACCACCAGCAGCGTACAGCCCACCGCCCGGGCCGCCTCTGCCTTTTCCCGGAAACCGCCGTATCCGCCGGTATCCTTGGTAACCAGGGTTTTGATGTGATACTGCTTCATCAGAGCCATATTCAGTTCCCTGGAAAACGGCCCCTGCATACAGATGATCTGTTTCGGCGGAAAGCCCAGCTTCAGGCAGCGCTCCAGAGAGTCCAGCATAGGCAGCACCCGGGGATAACACCGCTCCACCAGGCCGGGACGGGCAAAGGCGTCCAGCTCCTTGCTGCCGGTGGTCAGCAGCACATTGCCCGGCAGCTGCTCCAGCATGTCTGCCGCAGTATGCATATTCCCGGCCTTGTGGCAGAGATCCTCCCCATCTGACTGGCGCACCAGCCGCAGACAGGGCAGACCGGCAGCCTCTGCCGCCCTCTTGATGTTGCCGCTTACCGCCACGGCGTAGGGATGGGTGGCATCCACCACATGGGTAAAGGGCCGGGATACCATCAGGGCTTCCATTTGTTCCTGGTTCATCCGGCCCGCATGGGTTTTCACCCCGTCAGGCAAAAGGGTTTCGCCGTATTCTGTTGCCACACACACCAGGCAGGAAATATGCTCCGCACCCAGCCATTCCGCCAGCTCCCGGCCCTCGCCGGTGCCGCCGAAGAGCAAAAGATTCATCTTACTCCCCCCGCTGGAGATAGCCCCGGGGCGTCACCATCTTTCCGTTGATGATCTTGGTCTGGCTGTTGCCGATAAAGACGGTGGTAAACATATCTACCTGGGTATCCCGCAGGCTTGACAGGGAACACAGAACTCCCTGTTCCCCCTCCCGTCCGATGTTGCGCACATAGCCGCATACGGTATCCGGGTTCTTGTCCCGCAGCAAAATGTCGCAGGCCCGCTGGAGATAGTCCGGGCGGCTCTTGCTGGAGGGGTTATAAAGGCAGATCACAAAATCCGCCTGGGCCGCAGCGGTAAGCCGCTTTTCAATTTTCTCCCAGGGCGTCAGCAGGTCGGACAGAGAAATCACCGCAAAGTCATGGGTCAAAGGGGCTCCCAACACGGCAGCACCGCCGCAGGCAGCGGTGATACCGGGAATGACCTCAACTTCAATGGGATCATACTCCTGGGCCACCTCATAAATCAGTCCCGCCATCCCGTATACCCCGGAATCCCCGGAGCACACCACTGCCACCTCTTTGCCGGTGAGGGCAGCCTCCACAGCGGCCCGGCAGCGGTCTACCTCCCGGCGCATTCCGGTGGAGAGCACCTCTTTGTGGGGAAAATCCGGTTTTACCAGCTCAATATAAGCGGTATAGCCTACGATCAGGTCACAAGTTTCCAGGGCAGCCCTGGCCCGGCCCGTCAAATCCTGACCCCCGCCGGGGCCTAGTCCGATCACCGTTACTTTCATGCCAAATTCCTTCCTGCCACCGCCACGGTGACACCATATTTCGCCTGTTTGGGTACCAAAAGGGTACCTCCCGCCCGGACGGCCGCACGCTCACACACGTTATCTACCCCTGTTACCTGCCGTACAAAGGAAGAGGGGGTAAAATTCCCCTCTGCCTCCGCCAGCTCCTCCGCCGAAAAAACCGTCAGGGGCAGCTGATGGGTGGCACAGAAGGCCAGCAGACCAGGCTCGTTTTCCTTTAAATCAATGGTAGCCACCTGGGCCACCGCCTGAAACTCATATCCGGCCAGAGCCTGACTGACCGCCATCTGGATGGTTTCCGCCGGTGTCCCCTTTCGGCATCCAATCCCCAGGATCAAGCCTTTGGGTACCAGCCGCAGGGTACGGGAAAAGGGGCCTGCTCCCGTATGCCATGTCACCCATACCCCCAGCTCTGCCTGCCCTTCCGTCAGCCCCTCAGGGCAGGGATGTCCGAAATCACTAACAAACCCTACCGGTTTGCCCTCCAATAGAGCGGCAGATACCTCCTTGGCCCGTGTCCGGTCTGTGATGACCAGATTCCGCTGCCTGGCCCACACATCCACCGCAAACAGGCCGTTGACATCGGTTGCGGTGGAAATGGCCGCCTGTCCTCCCGTCAGTCCGGCAATGTGCAGGGCCAGCTCGTTGGCTCCCCCAACATGGCCGGACAGCAGAGGGATCACAAATTGCCCTCTCTCATCCACCGATACCACAGCCGGGTCGGTCAATTTATCCTTCACATGGGGGGCAATGGCCCGGACCGCTATGCCCGCAGCTCCCACAAAGATCAATGCTTCTGCACTGCTCCAGGCCCAGGCGGTCCAATCCTCCAGACTGGCATAGGCCTCTGCTCCCAGTTCCGGCGCAAACCGGGCTGGCACATGGAGGGCAGCCCCCAGGGATGCTGCCAGGGTCTTCCCCAGTTCAGCTCCCCGTCGGGTAAAGGCAATCACAGCCCCTGTCACCGGCTGGCCTCCCGGAACTCATGGGTAAAGGTGGGGTCGTACAGTTTGGAACGCTGATAATCATCCCCCAAAAAATACCCGATGGTAATCAATGCCGTTTTGGTGACGTTGTTTTCTTTGGCTGTCCGGGCCAGAGTGGACACGGTACAGCGGTGAACCTGTTCCTCCGGCCAGGTGGCCTTGTATACAATGGCAGCCGGGGTATCAGGGGCATATCCTCCCGCCATCAGCTCCTCCTCCACCTGCTCCAGCAGACCGGTGGACAGGAAGAGCACTATGGTGCAGCCATGGGAGGCCATCTTCCGCAGCTGTTCCCCCTCGGGGACCGGCGTCCGGCCTGCCATCCGGGTGATGATTACCGACTGGGATACATCAGGGAGCGTATACTCTGCGCAAAGGGCAGCGGCCGCCCCGGAGAAAGAGGACACACCGGGGGTCACATCGTAGGCAATACCCAGCTTATCCAGCTCGTCCATCTGCTCCCGGTGGGCGCCGTAGAGGGAGGGGTCCCCGGTGTGGAGCCGGACGGTCATTCCGCCCCGCTCCTCGGTGGCCTTCATCACCTCAATAACCTCTTCCAAGGTCATTCTGGCGCTGTCATATACCTGACA
>CALWOK010000220.1 GCA_944383125.1 uncultured Flavonifractor sp. | reverse complement strand
CGCACCCGGTCAAATTTTCCGGCCCCCATATTCTGGCTGACAAAAGTGGACAGGGCCAGGGCAAAGCAGGTCACCGGTAGAAAAGCAAAGCCCTCTATCCGGCTGTAGGCCCCGCAGCCCGCCATAGCCGCCGAGTCAAAGGCGTTGATATTGGCCTGGACAATCACGTTGGCCAGGGAGACCACTGAGCTCTGCACCCCGGAAGGAATACCCAGGGTGATGATTTGCCGGAAGGTGGGCCCCTCAAACCGCACCCGCCGCCAGGTCACCCGATAACTCTCCCGGGTGACGGTGAGTTTGCGGAAGGCCAGGAAGGCGGACAGGCACTGGCTCAGGATGGTGGCCAGGGCTGCGCTGCCCACGCCCCACCGGAATACCGCCACAAAGAGCAAATCCAGCGCCACATTGGCAATGGAGGCGGCAATGAGGTACTTCATGGGGCTGCGGCTGTCCCCCACCGACTGCAAGATACTGGCCCCCATGTTATAGAGCACCACGGCAGAGGAGCCAAAGAAGTAGATCCGGAAATAGAGAATCGAGTTTGCAATCACGTCGGAGGGGGTGCCGATCCACTGTAAAATCTGGGGGGTCAGAATCACACCCACCACCGTCAGCACCACACCGGCGCACAGGCCCAGGGCTACGGTGGTGTGGATGGCCCGCTCCATGTTGTCCTCATCCTCTGCTCCGTAGTACCGGGCTATCAGCACCCCGGCGCCCAGAGACACCCCGTTGATAAACCCAATAAGCAGCAGAATCATGCTGCTGGAAGAGCTTACCGCCGCCAGAGCAGACCGGCCGATAAAATTGCCCACAATCAGGGAATCTACCGCATTGTAGAGCTGCTGAAACAGGTTGCTGAAAAAAATAGGCAGGGCAAAGGTCAGCATTTTCCGGGATACGCTGCCCTCTGTCAGACGATGATTAGGGTGGTTCCGCTCCACTGGATGTCATCTCCGCTCTCAAACTGGTGCTCCCTATTATCCTCGTCCCCAGGGCAAATGTCAAGGCCGGGGCCGTCACCCTTTCTGCCGCCGGGAATAAGATGGAACAGTCACGGAGAACGGAGGAGCAGGCCATGAGATGTGAGTTGAATTTCTGGGTGGCGGGGGGCGATCTGCGCCAGGCCAAACTGGCGGAACTGCTGGCCGCCGACGGTCACACCGTACATACCTGGGCCCTGGGGGGCGGAGAACCGCTCTCCGGCGTCCGGGAGGAGCACAGTCCGGAGGGGGCTGCGCTGGCCCACTGCGTCATTCTGCCCCTGCCGGCAGAAGAGGAAGGCGGGCTGCTCCACACCCCTCTGTGGAAAGACCCTGTCCCGCTGACCCGGCTGCTGGATGCACTGAAACCGGGGCAGCTGGTATGCGCCGGTATGGCTGGGCCAAATCTGACAGCCCTGGCGGCAGAACGGGGTCTGGTGCTCCAGGACTATTTTGCCCGGGAAGAGCTGGCGGTGGCCAATGCGGTTCCCACCGCAGAGGGGGCCATCCAGCTGGCCATGGAGGAGCTGCCCATCACCCTCCACCGGGCCAGGGTGCTGGTATTGGGCTGCGGACGGGTGAGCCGGGCCTTAGCTCCCAGGCTGGTGGCGCTGGGGGCCAAGGTCAGCGTGGCCGCCCGGAAATGGTCCGATCTGGCCTGGGCAGAGAGCTGGGGGTGTACCGGCGAGCACATTGGCCAGCTGGCCGGCTGGCTGTGCGGCTATGATCTGGTCATCAACACGGTACCCGCCCCTGTTCTGGGGGAACATGAACTGGCAGACCTGAAGGACGGCTGCCTGGTGATGGACCTGGCCTCCAAGCCGGGAGGCGTGGATCTCTCTGCTGCCGCTGGGTTGGGCATTAAGGTGGTGTGGGCGCTCTCTCTGCCGGGCAAGGTGGCCCCTGTCACCGCAGGACAGTGCATCCAAACCACCATCTACAACATACTGCATGAACTGGGAGTGTGAGCATGGAGACAACAAAGGTGGGATTCGCTTTTTGCGGGTCCTTTTGTACCTTCCATATGGCCATGACTGCGCTGGAGCAGGTCAAGGCCCGGTTTGGGGATGTTACCCCCATTGTGTCGGAGGCTTCCGCCGCTACCGACACCCGTTTTGGACCCGCCCACGAATATATGCGGGAGATGGAGCGCATCTGCGACAAGCGGGTGATTGACACCATGGTCAAGGCCGAGCCCATTGGCCCCCAAAAGCTGCTGGATGTGCTGGTGATCTGCCCCTGCACCGGCAATACCCTGGCAAAGCTGGCCAATGGCATTACCGATACCACCGTCACCCTGGCGGCCAAGGCCCATCTGCGCAACGGCAGGCCCCTGGTGCTCTGCCCTGCCACCAACGACGCTCTGGCCGCTTCCGCCCGGAACATCGGCGTGCTGCTGGATAAAAAGCAGGTCTACTTTGTTCCCTTCCGGCAGGATGATCCCGCCGGAAAGCCCACCTCTCTGGTGGGAGAGTTTACCCTGGTGGCAGACACCATAGCCGCCGCCCTGGAGGGCAGGCAGCTTCAGCCCCTGCTGCTGGGCAGCACCTGCTGACAGGCAAACAAACAGGCCCGCCGCAATTTGCGGCAGGCCTGTTGTTATACTTGGTCAGTCCCGGGTACACAGTGCCTGAGCACTCTTGATGCACACAGGGAAGAACATCAGTGCGGTTACATAGGCCACCAGGAAAATAGCAGGTACTTTGGTGATCCAGAAGCCGAAGAACCCGGCCCCCAGCAGAAAGCCCACCTCGCAGAACATCAGGATAGAGCTCATCAGCAGCACCAGCAGGAGCACAATAAAGAAAATCCGCACAAAATAGGCTCCCGGTCCTTCCATCTTCAGATGAAAGGTTTTTACAAAGAAATTGCCGAAGGCGGGCAGGTCAATGATGGTTTCCAGGGTCATATTCAGGCAAAACCCATGGATCATACTGACCACCAAAGCGGGCGTATTCAGGTCGTTGTTCACTGCCAGATTGAATATGGTCACAGACAGGGTAATGAAAAAGGCCAGGAACACGTTCATTACGACAGGAAAGTCTTTCTTGTTACACATACCCGTTCCTCTCTTTCTCTCTCAGGCTTACCAGTTGTCTTTTTCCTCGGCGTAAACAGAGGGCAGAATGGAGGCCAGATGGCCGAACTCCTTCAGGTTGTGGGCAAACAGACCCATAGGCACCACAGCAGGCACGCTGACTCCGTCGGGCAGCAGCTTGACCAGCTGACCATCCACCAGGCCGTAGCCAATCCAGAAACGGCTGCGCAGCTCAATCCCGCCCTCAATTTCACGCACCATATGGGTCATGATGGCGGCAACCCCTTCACCGGGTTTGGGGCCGTGGCCGTTGGCGCACATCATGGTGGCGCAGGCGGGCGTACCTACCTTGGACTCGTCATAGCCCAGCTCATGGGGGTAACGGAAGTTCAGGAACACTTCCTCAGGACCGCCACCCACATCCTCCAGCACATGATGGACGGTTCCCCAGGTCTTTTCCCGCATAGGAACGGCGGGGTCCAGCACCTTTTCCGGGGTCTGCTGGCGGGCATAGAAATGGTCCTCCGGGTCCCAGATGCGGTACCGCATGTCGTTCAGGCCGTGCCAGGCAAACCACCACTCAAACATGGCCGGGGTCACGCCGGGCATCTCGGTCTTATTGGCCACATAGCCGGTGCCGTCGGGCATGACGCAGTAACCGATTTCTCCGGGCAGATAGCCGGGCTGGAACAGGTCATTGCGCCGCTCGATGGGCAGGGCATCCTTGGGGTCCATGGGGCCGCCCTCCAGGATGGCAACCTTTTCGGCCGGAATGGGGGTAATGGGCAGATCGTAGTACTTGGAATAGGACAGCGCCCGCTCCTCAGGGGTCAGGACAGGTCTCTGGCTCATATCAGTGCCTCCCTATGTATTTTTTCTGAGACAACAGTACCACCCCGCTCCCTTTTTGTATACTTCACACAAATTCCATCCGTACACAAACTGGACAAAGTCAGAGGAATTGTCCAGCACACCCGCAAAAGTCAAGATTAAATTGTAAAAAACCTGAAAAAGCTTTTTATACCAGGGCGGCCAGGGCTGCGGCGAAGACGTCGTCGGCACAGCGGAAGCCCAGAATCCCGCGCGGGTAGGCGTTCAGCCAGTCTTCGACGGCCTGGATCGCCTTCGCTGTGACCTTCCCGAAGTCGGTCCCCTTTG
>CALWOK010000219.1 GCA_944383125.1 uncultured Flavonifractor sp. | reverse complement strand
CTCAAATTGGGGAAAGACCACATGAAAAGGAGAAATGAATCATGAAGAAACTGCTCTCTCTGCTCCTGACGGGCGCTCTGTCCTTCGGCCTGCTGGCCGGCTGCGGCGGCGGCAACGGCGGAACTGCCAACACCCCTTCCGGCGGCACCGAAACCACTCCTGTGGAGTCCAACACCCCCGCCGGTTCCAGCGAGACTCCTTCCACCGCTGAGGGTACCGTCCTCAAGGTGGGCGCCACTCCCGCTCCTCACGCTGAGATTCTGGAGGTGGTGAAGGACATCCTGGCCGAGGCAGGCATCACCCTGGAGATTGTGGAGTTCAACGACTACATCCAGCCCAACCTGGCGGTGGAGAACGAAGAGCTGGACGCCAACTACTTCCAGCACATCACCTACATGAACGAGTTCAACGTCAGCGACGGCACCCACCTGGTGAGCGCTGCTGAGATTCACTATGAGCCTTTCGGCCTGTATGCCGGCAAGACCGCTTCCATGGAGGAACTGGCCGACGGCGCCCAGATTGCCGTTCCCAACGACACCACCAACGAGGCCCGTGCTCTGCTGCTGCTGGAGCAGGAGGGTCTGATCACCCTGAAGGAGGGCGCCGGCATCACCGCTACCAAGGCTGACATTGCCGAGAACCCCAAGAACCTGGACATCGTGGAGCTGGAAGCCAGCCAGCTGCCCGTCCGTCTGGCCGATGTGGACATGGCGGTTATCAACGGCAACTATGCCATTGACGCCGGCCTGAAGGTGGCTGACGCTCTGGCTGTGGAGTCCGCCGACGGCGAAGCCGCCACCGCCTATGCAAATGTGCTGGCCGTCAAGGAGGGCAAGGAGAGCGATCCTGCCATCCAGGCTCTGGTGAAAGCCCTCCAGAGCGATGAGGTCAAGGCTTTCATGGAGGAGACCTACGCCGGTGCGGTTGTACCCGTGTTTTAACTGAAAAAATGGCCGCCTTCCGGCGGCCATTTTTTATGCCCGGCCATATAGCAGCCCTCCCTCTCTGAAAGGGCTGTCAGACCGCTCCAAGATCCTTCCCCTCCTATCTCCAAAATTCCTATTGAATTTATAGGATTTCTGTGGTATGCTGATACCATCTCATATTCCACTTCTGGAGGTTACCTGTCATGAACTATGCCCGCACCATTTCCGACCTGATTGGAAACACCCCCCTGCTCCGGCTGGAGGCCCTGGTCCCTGGCGGCAATGTATATGCCAAGCTGGAGAGCTTCAATCCCCTGTCCTCCGCCAAAGACCGGGCGGGGCTGTACATGATCCGGGCCGCTGAGGAAGCTGGTCTGCTGAAGCCGGGGGCCACCATTGTGGAGCCCACCAGCGGCAATACGGGGGTAGCCCTGGCCTATATCGGCGGGGTACGGGGGTACAGGGTGGTGCTCACCATGCCTGAGACCATGAGCCAGGAGCGCCGCTCCCTTTTGTCCGCACTGGGGGCGGAGCTGGTGCTGACCGAGGGGGCCAAGGGCATGAGCGGCGCCATTGCCAAGGCAAAGGAGCTGCTGGACACCATTCCCGGGGCCTGGATGCCCGACCAGTTCAACAACCCTGCCAACGCCAAAGCCCACTATGAAACCACCGGCCCGGAGATCTGGCGGGATACCGACGGCAAGGTGGAGGTACTGGTGGCCGGGGTAGGCTCCGGCGGCACCATTACCGGGGCGGGCCGCTATCTGAAGGAGCAAAACCCCAGCATCCAGGTGGTGGCGGTAGAGCCTGCCGAATCTCCCGTTCTGTCGGGGGGCAAGGCCGGCCCTCACAAAATTCAGGGCATTGGAGCCGGGTTTGTGCCGGGTACTCTGGACATGGGGGTGGTGGATCAGGTGCTGACCGTCCCCAGCCAGGCCGCCATGGACACCGCCAAAACTCTGGCCCGTACCCAGGGGGTGCTGGCGGGAATCTCCTCCGGCGCAGCTGCCTGGGCGGCGCTGGAGCTGTCCCGCCGTCCGGAGTTTCAGGGCAAGACCATTGTCACCGTTCTGCCCGATACAGGGGAGCGCTATCTTTCCACCGGTATTTTTGCATAAAAAAAGCGGGTGCGCCAAGCGCACCCGCTCTTTTCATTCAGCCCTCTTCCTGCTCCTGGGGACACTTTTCATGGTAGCGTCTGACCAGGTCGGCCAGGGTCAGGTTATCCACCACCCCGGACACAGCGGCCTTGATATCCCGCCACACCTCCACGGTGACGCAGTGCTCCGCCCGGCCGCACCGGCACACATCGTCGCTGTCGGCACAGCTGACGGGGGCCAGATTGCCCTCCAGCACCCGCAGGATCTCCCCCACAGTATAGTCCTCCGGCTCTCTGGTCAGCAGGTAGCCTCCTCCTGCCCCCCGGACGGAGCGCACCAACCCGGCCCGGGAGAGCTGGGTCACAATTTGTTCCAGGTATTTATCGGAAATATCCTGCCGCTGGGCCACATCCCGCAGGGGTACAGCGGTGCCGTGGCTATGGAGGGCCACATCCAGCATCAGGCGCAGGGCATATCTGCCTTTGGTAGAAATCTTCATACCATCCACTCCCTCCTTTTGACTGATATAATACCATAATAGTGGTAGGATTTCAAGTAAAATTTCCCCTTGACTTTCGCACCAAAAAGTGCTAAAGTGACTGTTCAGAAGGAGTGTGATCCCTGTGACCAAGCGGATCGGGTATGGATACGGCTATTACCGCTGCTATTTTGCCAGCGGCACATTTGCATGCCCATAACCAGCTGAGGGATAAGATTCCGTATCAGAAAGGAAGAAACCCGCAGTTGCCTTTGGGCAGCTGCGGGTTGTTTGTTTGGAAAGGAGTACAACAGATGGTTGTGATTATGAAGCCGGGCTTTACCCCGGAGGAGCTGCAGGAAGCCATTGGCACCATGGAGGAGGGCGGCGTCAAGGTGATGGTATCCCAGGGTGCCGAAACCACCATTCTGGGTGCCGAGGGCAACGCCGACGGCATTGACCAGGAAAAGCTCTCCCTGCTGCCGGGGGTGGAGCGGGTCATGCGGGTGACAGAGCCTTACAAAAAGGCCAACCGCAAGTATCATCCCGAGGACAGCGTCGTGCCGTTGGGAGACGGGGCAGCGGTGGGCTGCAACAAGCTGGCGGTAATTGCCGGACCCTGTTCTGTGGAGAGCGAGTCCCAGATTGTGGAGGTTGCCCGGGCGGTACAGGCCTCCGGTGCGGCAGCCCTGCGGGGCGGGGCCTTCAAGCCCCGCACCTCCCCCTACGCCTTCCAGGGCATGGGCAACG
>CALWOK010000218.1 GCA_944383125.1 uncultured Flavonifractor sp. | reverse complement strand
CAATCTGCCCCTGCTGCTGATCCCTGCTATTTTCGTGGGCGGCAGAAAAATCAGCAAGAAATTCCTCAAGGAGCACAATATTGATGCTCCTGGCATCGACTGAGTGATTCCCTGATCAAAACAGACGGGACGGCGCCACAGCAAGTATGCTGTGGCGCCGCTCTATTTTTTATGCAGGAGATGGTTTGCCTGCCATCCTGCTAAACTGGTCATTGTTCAAAATTTAACAATAAGTCGTGCTCTTTTTGTTTGTTTTGCCAAAAAATCAAAGAACAATTTTGGAAAGCAAATCGGATCTTATTTAGTTGACCTAGTTAACTAGGTATGCTACAATTTAGCCAGATAAATGAACCGGCGGCAGGCCGGGAACAGAAAAAGGAGCGAGAGCAATGGCATACATCATTTCCGATGACGCCCGTGAGCTGTTGAAGGATGTAAAAGAGTTTGCGGAAAAGGAAATCAAGGAGCAGGTCAAAGCGTATGACATCAGCGGCGAGTGGCCCAAGGAGATCTATGACAAGGCCATTGAGATGCAGCTGCACATGATGGATGTTCCCGAAGAATACGGCGGTCTGGGCCTGGATCACATCGATCAGGCGGCCATTCTGGAGCAGATTGCCTGGGCAGACGCCGGTGTGGCAGTTACCCTCAACGGAAACGGCCTGGCCCTGAAGCCCGTCCTCATTGCCGGCAACGAGGAGCAAAAGCAGAAGTGCTGCGATATCATTGTCAACGGCGGCTGGGGTGTGTTTGCCCTTACAGAGCCTGACGCAGGCTGTGACGCCGGCAACGGCAAGACCACCGCTGTCCGCAGCGGTGACGAGTACATCCTCAACGGCCGCAAGTGCTTTATCACCAACGCCCAGGTGGGTGACTTCTATGTGGTGACAGCCATGACGGACAAGAGCAAAGGCACCCGGGGTATGTCCGCCTTCCTGATTTATAAGGATACCCCCGGCCTGAGTGTAGGCAACCACGAGAACAAAATGGGCATCCGTACCTCTGTGACCAGCGACCTGGTGCTGGACGATGTGCGTGTGCCTGTGGAAAACCGGCTGGGTGAGGAGGGGACCGGCTTCATCACCGCCATGAAAACCCTGGATCTGGCCCGTACCTGGTGCGCCGTCATCGGCGTGGGCCTGGCCCAGCGCTGCATCGACGAAGCTGTGAATTACGCCAAGCAGCGCATCCAGTTCGGCAAGCCCATTTCCAGCCATCAGGCCATTGAGTTCAAAATTGCCGATATGGAGATCCGCACCGAGGCCTCCCGCCAGCTGGTGGCCCACGCCATCCGGCTCAGCGATCTGGGGATGTCCTTTGGCCGGGAGTCTGCCGCCGCCAAGTGCTTTGCGGGAGACAGCGTGGTGCAGACCGCTCTGGATGCGGTACAGATTCTGGGCGGCTATGGCTACAGCCGGGAGTATCCCGTGGAAAAACTGCTGCGGGACGCAAAGATCTTCCAGATCTTTGAAGGCACCAATGAGATTCAGCGTATGGTGGTGGGCCGTTCGGTCATCAGCAGCCATTGATCGGAGGAGGAAGGAACATGGAAATTCTGGTTTGTGTCAAGCAAGTACCCGACGATTATGTGGAGGTACACCTGGACCCTGCGAGCGGCACCCCTGGGGTGTCCGCCATTGAGCAGGTCAACAATGCCTTTGATGCCTACGCTCTGGAGCTGGCGGTCCGGTTCTGCGAGGCCAACGGCGGTTCCGTCACTGTGGCCAGCATTGGCCCCGAGTCCAGCCAGAGCAGCCTGAAGAACCTGCTGGCGGTGGGAGCTTCCCAGGCGTTCCTGGTGAGCGATGCCGCTCTGTCCGGAGCCGATGAGGGAGCTACCACCTCCTATCTGTCCCAGCTGGTGGAAAAATGTCAGGCTGAACACGGCAGCCCCTTTGATCTGGTGCTCTGCGGCAAGGAGTCCACCGACGAGATCAGCAGCCAGGTGGGTGCCATGCTGGCGGAGAACATGGGGGTACCCTTTGTGTCCAGCGTGGTAGAGGTCAGCCCCTGTGAAGGCGGTCTGATGGCCAAGCAGGAGACAGAAGCCGGTTACAGCAACTATCAGGTAACCACCCCTGCGGTCTTTACCATTGCCAAGCCCAATTATGATCCCCGTTATCCCACCATCAAGAATAAAATGGCCGCCCGCAAAGCCAAAATTCCCACCTTCTCCGCAGCTGAGGCGGGCATCAGCACCCAGACAAACCGTGTAACCTGCCTGGGTTACACCGAGCCTCCCAAGCGGCAGGCCGGTGTCCGGATTCAGGAGAAGGAGGCCGCTGAAGCGGTCAACAAGGCGCTTGCCATGCTGGCGGACGCCAAGGTGCTGTAAAAGGGGGATGCAACCATGAATACCATTGTTTATCTGGAAACCAAAGAGGGCAAGCCTCTGGGCGGCAGCCTGGAACTGCTCACCCCTGCCGCCGCTCTGGGTACTGTTACCGCTGTAGTGGCTGGCGTCAGCCCTGAGGTGGCTCAGGAGGCCGCCGGGTATGGCGCTCCCGTACTGCTGCTGGAGGGAGAGCTGGGCTGTGACGATGCCCTGGTGGCTGCGCTGGAGCAGGTCATCCGGGAAAAGCATCCTGATCTGGTGCTCTTTGCTGCCACGCAGACGGGGAAGGACTTGGCCCCCCGCCTGGCCCAGCGCTTTGGCAGCGGCTGTGTCACCGATGCCACCGCTGTGGAAGGGGATGAAACCCATAAAGTGGTCTTTACCCGTCCGGCCTATGGCGGCACAATTCTGGAAAAGTTGGCGCTGACCGGGGAAGGCCCCATGTTTGCCAACGTGCGCACCGGGTCTTACAGCCGTCCCCAGACAGGAGCTGCAGCGCCTGTGGAAACCATGGCGGCTGCGGTGGCAGAGGACGCTGTTCGGGCCAAGCTGGTGGAAACCGTTACCGAAATCACAGAGCTGGTCAACCTGGAGGGGGCCGACGTCATTGTGGCGGGCGGCCGTGGCATGGTGGACGCTGAAGGCTTTAAACTGGTGGAAGAGCTGGCCCAGGTGCTGGGCGGTGTGGTAGGCGCTTCCCGCCCTGCCATTGAGGCGGGATGGGTATCCCGTGCCCATCAGATCGGTCAGTCCGGCAAAATTGTGGCCCCCACGCTGTACATCGCCTGCGGTATTTCCGGTGCCATGCAGCACATTTCTGGTGCTCTGGGTTCCAAGTACATTGTGGCCATCAACAAGGACGAGGATGCCTCCATTTTTGATGTGGCTGATGTGGGCATTGTGGGGGATGTGAAGGAAATTCTCCCCCTGATGATCCAGGAAATCCGCAAGAAAAACGGCTGAGGAGGAACTGTACTATGACAACCTATCAAAAGCCAGATCACAACGTAGTAGAGCAGCTGAAACAGGCGGTACCCGGTCGTGTCTATACCGGAGAAGATATCAAGGCCGACTATGCCCACGATGAAATGCCCATTTACGGCACCCATATGCCGGACGTGGTGGTGGAACCGCTCACTACGGAAGAGGCCGCTGCTGTTTGTAAGATCTGCTATGAGCATGATATTCCCACTGTCCCCCGGGGAGCCGGTACCGGTTTGTGCGGTGGATGTGTGCCCCACTGCGGCGGCGTGGTGATTGATACCAGCAAAATGAACCAGATTCTCAGCTATGACCTGGAGAATTTTACCGTCCGGGTGCAGTCCGGCGTGCTGCTCAATGATTTGGCAAACGACTGTCTGGAGCATGGGGTGATGTATCCCCCCGATCCCGGCGAGAAGTTTGCCACTGTGGGCGGCAACGTGGCTGCTAATGCAGGGGGTATGCGGGCGGTAAAATACGGCACCACCCGGGACTATGTCCGGGCTATGACGGTGGTGCTGCCTGACGGGCGCATTGTCCGCTTTGGCGGAGAGGTCAGCAAGACCAGCTCTGGTTACAGTCTGCTCCACCTGATGATTGGCTCTGAGGGTACTTTGGGCCTGATCACCGAACTGAGCCTGAAGGTAATCCCCATGCCCAAGCAGTCGGTAAGCCTGCTGGGGCTGTTCCCCGATCTGGACGCCGCTATCTCCTGTGTACCCAAGATCAAAATGGCCGGTCTGGACCCCCAGGCCCTGGAGTTCCTGCCTCGGACCAATCTGCTGGAAATCGAGGCCTTTCTGGGCAAGGATGTATACCCCAAGCAGTGTGAGGGGGAGGATGTGGGAGCCTATCTGCTGACCACCTTCGACTGTGACAAGGAGGAGGAGATGGACGAGCTGATGGAGAAGGCTGCCGAAACCTTGCTGGACAATGGCGCTTTGGATGTAATTGTATACGACACTCCGGAGGCCATGCGCAGTGCCTGGGCAGTGCGGGGGGCCAGTCTGGAATCCCTGTTGGCCAAGTACCAACTGATGGACGAGTGCGACGTAGTGGTTCCCATTCCCAATATTCCGGTTTTTGTCAACTATGCCGTCTCTCTGGAG
>CALWOK010000217.1 GCA_944383125.1 uncultured Flavonifractor sp. | reverse complement strand
TGGACACTTTACTCTTAGGGACTGCCATCTATGACACCTCCTTAGGTTCATGCCCTGGCCGGGCAAATCTTACTCATCTTTATCCAACAGCTGCGCAAGAGCAGCCAAACGTGGATCAATCTCTTTCCTGCATCCGCAGGGTCCCTGGTTCAGATCGGCACCGCAGGTGGCGCACAGGCCCTTGCAGTCCTCTGAGCAGACATGCTTGGCATCCATAGACAAAACCAGCGCCGTGGTAAACAGCTCGTCCAGATCCAGACAGCCGTCCTCCAGCAGCACAATCTCGTCGTTTTCCTCGTCCTCCAGGGTTTCCGCCAGCAAGGTGCTGACGGGCAGGTTCAGGGGCTGGGCAAAGGGCTTCAGACAGCGGTCGCACACCAGCTCCAGGGTGCTCTCCGCAACGCCCTCCAGCAGCAGAGCGCCTGCCATGTTGCGTACCGTTCCGTGGATTGCAATGGGGTGGGCAAAAGGCTGCGCCCCATAAAAATCCAGCCCGGATAAATCCAGCTGGGATTGAAACGGCAGGGAAGCGCCCGGTACATGAAGTATCTCCTTCAGATTTAAGCGCATGATACCCTCCTCATAATGGTACGCAGAATATTATAGCGAATGGGTACCGGCTTGTCAAACCTTTTTTTTCACTTTTTTCTGCCATTTTTCCGGTGCAGGCACAGGACGGGGTTGCACCCTGCCCACCTGACCGATATAATAGGGAATCAACAGACAAAACCGCCTTCCGGCGGGTGGGAGGTTGTTATGCGGGAATTTACCATTGGAAAAAATGACGCCGGGCAGCGGCTGGACCGATGGCTGGGAAAAACCCTGCCGTTGCTCCCGGCTCCCCTGGCCCAGAAATATATCCGCCTCAAACGGGTGAAGGTCAACGGCAAAGGCTCCCAGAGGGATGTACGCCTCCAGATCGGCGATGTGCTCCAGCTTTATATCAATGACGAGTTCTTTGAGCAGCCCAGGGAGGACAACGCCTTTCTGGCGGTGTTCAAGCCCAGGCTGGACCTTGTGTATGAGGACGAAAACCTGATGCTCCTCAACAAACGTCCCGGGCTTTTGTGCCACGCCGACGAGCACGAAAAGGTCAATACCCTCATCACCCATATCCAGGCCCACCTGTACCAGAACAAGGAGTGGAATCCTAGAGACGAACACTCCTTTACCCCTGCGCTGTGCAACCGCATTGACCGCAATACCGGCGGTATCGTCATGGCAGCCAAAAATGCCGAAACCCTCCGCATCCTCAACCAAAAAATTAAGGACCGTGAAATTGCCAAGTATTATCTGGCCATCATCCACGGAAAAATGACCCCGCCCCAGGGCAAGCTGGAGGGATTTCTCCTGAAAGATGAGGATAAAGCACAGGTGAAGGTATTCCGCAAGCCGGTACCCGGGGGAAAGAGCGCCGCTACCTTATATAAAACCCTGAAGGTCAGCCGGGGGCTGTCCCTGGTGGAGTGCGAGCTTTTGACCGGCCGCACCCACCAGATCCGGGCTCAGTTTGCCGCTGCCGGACATCCCCTGCTGGGGGACGGCAAGTATGGCCGGGAACGGGACAACAAGCAGTATGGCCGCTCCTTCCAGGCCCTCTATTCCTATAAACTGGAGTTTACCTTTCCCACCGACGCAGGGATTCTGGAGTATCTGAGGGGTAAGGTGTTTATGGTAGATAATGTGGACTTTGTAGAGGAATATTTTCCCCGGTGATCCACCGGAGGACGCCTGCGCGGCGGGCGCCCCCTTTCTCAGCGATGAGAAAGGGGGGAAAGAATCGGCAGGGGGGAGGGATTTCGATTTCCCTCCCCCCTGCACCCCCTTCCTTGAAACGACCAAAGAGGGGGAACTGCGGTTCCCCCTCTTTGGAATCTCCCCCAGGCTGTTCTCCTGCCAGTTTACCGGCGGCGGAGCCTTACTTCGTAACGGCTCCGCCGCACCAGTGCGGCAGCGCAAGCGCCCTCCCGGGGGGTACATCCAATAGGGGGGCCCGCAGGCCCCCCTGATTGGTCGTTTTAAGGGGTGGGGTGTCGGGGCGGTTTGAGCGTTAAGAAACGTGCCTGTGGCACGTTTTAGCTCAAAAGCAATCCAGGCGAAGCCACCTTAACCCGTGAAATCGAAATCCCCCGCCCTGACTGGCCTTTGCCCACTTTCGGCCAGTCGAAAGTGGGCCCCCGGAGGGACATACCCATCCTAATGAGAGAACCAGGCTTTACCGCTGATCAAACAGCTTCTGCACCGGTACGCCCAGAGCATCGGCAATGTCCAATAAGGTGGACAGACTAGGAACAGAATGGGCAGTTTCAATGCGCTGTAAATGCTGCTGGGTAATTCCGACCAGCTCCGCAAGCTGTTCTTGAGTCAAGCCCTGCTGTTTCCGGGCGTACATCATATTCAGTCCAACCTGAACCATGGTTTTATAATGCTTCATCATACATAGCCTTCCCTTTTTTACAGTAGTTTAAAGGGGAAGGCTATGGTTTTTTAGCTTATGTTGAGTTGTAAATACAATATATAATATTGTATTTACGGCTTATATATGATAGTATAAAACCTGAGGTGATGGATATGTACAGCAATGAATTTGAAAAAGCCTTTGGGGATTTTCTGGACCGGCATGAGTATGACGAGGCGGAAAACGCCCTGTTTGCCATGGTACGCATCGCCTTTTCCGCCGGCTGGCAGGCAGCAGGCGGTACCCCGCCCCAGTCCGAGCGGATCTACGAACTGCTCACCACCCGCACATTGTCCCGCGGCCAGGAAGAGGAACCGTAAAATTCCTGAAAATAAAGGTTTTATTATTGACATTTTTCCCGTTACCATATATAGTGGTTTCGTTCATAGGGCGTACCCAACCGCCGGTTTGGGTGCGCCCTTTACTGCCATTCAGAAATGGGGGAGGATACATGCCCAAGGAACTGATCCGCCTGTCGGACTGCTTCATGAAATTTGACGATGACGTCATTCTGGATCACATCAACCTTTATATCAACGATAAGGAATTCCTCACGCTGCTGGGCCCCTCGGGGTGCGGCAAAACAACCACGCTTCGGATCATCGGCGGCTTTCAAAAGCCCACCTCCGGCGATGTGTTTTTTGACGGCGTGAGGATCAATGACGTTCCCCCCCATAAACGGAAGGTAAATACCGTGTTCCAAAAATACGCTCTGTTTACCCATATGAATATTTTTGAAAATGTGGCCTTCGGCCTGCGGGTCAACAAGGTGCCTGACCCCCAAAACCCCAACAAGCTGGTGAAGGTGCCGGAGTCTGAAATCAAAGAGCGGGTGGAGGAGGCCCTGGCCCTGGTCAACCTGGCGGGCTACGGCAAGCGCTCGGTCAACTCCCTTTCCGGCGGACAGCAGCAGCGGGTGGCCATTGCCCGGGCCATTGTCAACCGGCCCCAGGTGCTGCTGCTGGACGAGCCTCTGGGCGCTCTGGATTTGAAGCTGCGGAAGGATATGCAGATTGAGCTGAAGCGCATCCAGCAGCAGGTGGGTATCACCTTTATCTATGTGACCCACGACCAGGAAGAGGCCCTGACCATGAGCGATACCATTGTGGTAATGAACCAGGGTAAAATTCAGCAGATCGGCACCCCGGAGGATATTTATAACGAGCCGAAAAACGCCTTTGTAGCCGACTTTATCGGAGAGTCCAACATCATTGACGGCATCATGCATGAGGACAAAGTGGTTGGGATGTACGGCAAGAAATTCCCCTGCCTGGACGGCGGCTTTGCCCCCAATGAGCCGGTGGACGTGGTCATCCGTCCCGAGGATATCGACATTGTACCCGAAAGCCAGGGACAGCTCACCGGTACGGTCACCGAGGTGACCTTCAAGGGTATCCACTATGATATTATCGTGGACTTCAAGGGCTTCAAATGGCTCATCCAGACCACCGATTACTCCCCCGTAGGGGCCAAAATCGGGGTGAAAATCGACCCGGACGGCTTCCATATTATGAAGAAGAGCCAGTATTCCGGTACCTTTGGCGACTACAGCTCCTACTCCTCCGAGTATGATGACCTGAACCAGGACAAACTGGTGGAGGAGGACGGCGATGAAGAATAAGTGGCTGGCCACCCCTTATGTCCTCTGGATGGCCCTTTTTGTGGTGGCCCCCCTGATTCTGGTGGTAGTGTTCGCCTTCACCGGGCAGGACGGCAGCCTGACGTTGGAAAACTTCAGCAACATGGGCACCTATATACCCGCCTTCCGCAACTCCTTTGTGCTGGCCTTTCTCGCCACCGCCATCTGTATTCTGATCGGCTACCCCCTGGCCTATTTCCTGTCCCGGGAAAGGCTGATGGTGCGCAAGGTGGCCATGATGCTTATTATGCTGCCCATGTGGATGAACTTCCTGCTGCGCACCTACGCCTGGATGTCTCTGCTGGACGACAACGGCCTGATCAATCAGGCGCTGTCCGCCATCGGATTTTT
>CALWOK010000216.1 GCA_944383125.1 uncultured Flavonifractor sp. | reverse complement strand
TGAAGCGGTAAATGCCCCAGCCCCCATCAATATGGCTGCCGTCCAGGGGATAAAAGCGGTTGGTCTCGTTGTTCCAGAAACTGTTGGCCAGGGTAAAAACAAGACTGCCTCCGGTGTCATAGGCATAGGTGCCTATATCAATGCTGTATCGCTCATCATCCTGTACAGAGAGTTCCATAATTCCGCCGCTGCTGTCCTTTGTCACGGTCACTGTAATTTGATAGTCCTCAGGAATGGGAATGGAGAAGTAGGAGGCGATGGCCCGCTCGGAAAGACCATATTGGACGCTCATAGTTACGTTGATGGGGAAATAGGGGGAGATCTGAGCGGCATAAAGCTGCCGGGTCAGGGTCTGGCCGGGCTGGGTCTGTTTCTCCACCTGCTGGATGGCAGCGCTCCAGGGTATCGAGTTCCAATCCTGCTCCAGATAGGTATAACCGCTGCTGTAGTAGGCAGTGGAGCCGGTGGGAATGTAGATGCTCAGAGGTGGGAAAACGTAGTTGTCCAAAAAGGGGCGGGGAAACAGATCAAAGGAAAAGCTGGTGCTCAGCTGTTCCGGCCGGGTGGCAGGGAACGAGAAATCCCAGAACAGCTGGCTTTGGCACTCTGCCGGAAGAGAGAGGGTCAACCCCTCCGCCGCAGCCGGATCGCCTGCCAGGGTTTCCGCCTGGACTGTGACCTGGTTGACTTGGCTGTGGATGACAGCATTGGCCCCTGCCATCAGCCCCACAGACAGCAGGCCCAGCGCCAGAATGAGGGCAACAGCTGCTTTCATGGTCTCACTCCTCCCCCGTCAGCTTGTCCAGGGCCTGGCTGACCCGGTCGGCCTGATAGCGGTAGGTCTCCTTGACAAATTCCATCAGGGTGCGCCCCTCGTCCTCCAGCTGGGAGGTGGTGATATCCCCCGCCACCTGGCCCTTGTGGAGCAGGACTGCCCGCCCGATAAAGTGCTGCACCTCCTCCAGAAGGTGGGTGGACAGCAGAATGGTTTCGTGGGGTTCCAGGATGCCCAGCAGCACCTTGTAAAAATCCTCCCGGTTGAAGATGTCGTTGCCGGCAAAGGGTTCGTCCATCAGGATGTAGTCCGCCCCCTGGCTCAGGGCCAGAATGACCTCAAACTGATTTTTCTGCCCGGTGGAAAAGCTGCGGATGGGCTTGTGCATGGCAAGCTCAAAGAACTCCATTAGAGCTGCAAAACGCTTTTCCCGGAAGTTGGGGAACATATCCCGGTAAAAAGCCCGGTGAGAGGCGGCGGTAAGGGCGGGAAAGTAGGAGTGTTCACAGGTGGCGAAGGACAGCCGGGCAATATTTTTGGTAGTAATGGGCTGATCGTCCAGGGTAATGACGCCCCCATACCGCAGCAGGCCCAGGATACACTTCATCAGGGTGGTTTTGCCTGCGCCGTTTTCCCCAAACAGCCCCACGATTTCCCCGGGGCCGATGGAGAGATTGACGCTGTCCAGAGCCCGGTTTCCTCCCCAATAGGATTTTTTCACTTGATGCAGGGTCAGCATAGGATACCTCCAATTCCGGCCCACACGTCCGGCGGCAAATGACCGGCGGGCGTCAGGAACCAATACCACAAAAAACAGAGCGTAACCATCAGAAGGGCGCAGAGAACGGTACCGGCCAGCCCCAGGGCAGGCCCCGCCACGCATCGCCGGCAAAATTCCCACCGCCGGGGCAGACGGCGCATGAGATAGATACTGCGGCTGCCCCACCAGTGCCACCGGTGGTGGAAAACGGGCATCAGGAGCAGGCAGAGGGCCACAAGCCAGACGCCGGCCAGAGCCCCCGCAAAAACCTGGGGGAAGGGGGGGACGGTTTCGCCGGGGATGAGCACCCGTTCCCTGCCACGCAGTTCATACAGCTGGTTGACGGCGGCCTGGAAGGGGAACACAAACCGGAAGAAAGCGTAGATGGCGGACAGGCCCAGGGCTGCGCCAGTGTATTGCAGCTCCTTCTGCCAGGGCCAGCCCAGAGGATAGAGGGGGGAGAGATCAGGCGTCATTGCCATGCCACCTCCAGACACCGTAAATGGTAAAGTACAGGGCATCCAGACAGACTGCCAGCTGTAACAAAGTGGGAATCAGATTGTCCAGCCCAACCGGAAAGGCAAGGACGGCAACCAGGGTCAAGGGTAAAGTGGAAAAGGCCTTTCTGCCGTTGCGCCAGTGGAAGGAAAGGACGGCGGTGGAAAAGCCCAGCATGGCGCACCCGATCAGGTTGCGCACCAGCACCGGCCAGTCCGCCATGGGCAGCAGGCTGTGGAGATAGGGGGTCTGGTAGCAGGTCAGCACCAGGGTCTGCTGGGTGACAAGCTCCGCCGGGGCAGTTTGGAGATACCAGTTTGCCAGCGCCAGAAATACGGCAATCTGACTGCCCCAGTAAAACAGCAGCACCAGAGTATTTTGTGCGCCCCACAGGGTAGTGACCACCCGCTCGTCCACCGGCAGACGGCGGAAGGTGTAGCCGGTTCTGGCGCTGCGCTCCATGCCGGGGAGCACCAGAATGGCGCACAGCAGCACCAGGCCGGTACCAAAGATGGGATACAAACCTGCCGTTTCCGCCAGGTCTTTCAGCCCCACGCCCTCCTGGAGTTCCATCTGCCGGCAGAAGGAAGTGGTGAAGCGCCAGACCTCCGCCAGAGCGGCCAGCAGGGCAATGCCCAGGGCCTTCCACACCGTCAGGCGGGCGGCGGGGGTAAGTGCCGTGAGATATGCTTTCATGTGGTTCCCTCCGTTTCCGTCCACAGCCGCCCGAAGAGGGCCAGGGCGGCGTCTTTGTCCAGACCGGCCTGCCGCAGGCTTTGTACCAGACCGGCCACCTCCTGTTCCAGCAGCTGGGAGCGGATGGCCTCCACCCCGCCGGGAGGGAGGGCAACCTCGCTTTTGGCCCCCGAGCGGGAGAGAATCAGCCCCTCCTCCTCCAGCAGCCGGTAGGCCTTCTGCACCGTGTTGGGGTTGACCCCCAGTTTGGCTGACAGCACCCGCCGGGAGGGCAGTGCATCCCCCGGCTGCACCGTTCCGGCGGCAATGCCCCGTTTGACATAGCGGATGATTTGCAGATAGATGGGCAGACCTTCCTGGGGTACAAAGGAATCAAAGGAGCACAGGAGAACACACCTCCCCTCAAAGTGTATGACTATAGTAATACGGTTTCTAACTGTATTATAGAGCTAATACAGTTCTCTGTCAAGGGGGAACTGAGTGTTGCCTGTGAAATCCCACCAAATTCACGCCGCAGTGTGGAAATCAGGTGGGGCAATCTGCCGGAAGGGTGGAAATTGCCCCGGCCTGCTTTGGGGGTATGCTATTGTATTTCTGAAACCATGCGTATATAATAATGCGTAATAGGCGCCTGTGGACCTATGAATCGAGAGACTAAGACAGGAGGGAGCACAGCATGAAATTGCTCCAGCTTTTGGAACAGGACTGCACCATGACGCCCCAGCAGCTGGCCTCCATGGCCGACATGTCGGTGGAGGAAGTCAAGGCTGCCATCAAGCGTTATGAGGACGAAAAGATTATTCTGGGCTATAAGGCCATTGTGGACTGGGACCGCACCAACCGGGAGGCGGTCACCGCCCTCATCGAGGTCAAGGTGACGCCCCAGCGGGGCGAGGGCTTTGACCGGGTGGCCGAGCGGATTTATCAATATGACGAGGTGGAGAGCGTCTACCTGATGAGCGGCGCCTTTGACCTGACCGTCATCATCTCGGGCCGCACCCTCAAAGAGGTGGCCCAGTTTGTGGGGGAGCGGCTGTCTACTCTGGAGGACGTCACCGGTACCGCCACCCACTTCATCCTGCATAAATACAAGGAAAAGCACCTGATTTTTGAAAAGCAGGAGAAGCAGCCGAAGGAGTGGATTTTCTCATGAATTACGACCAGATATTGAGCAAGCGCATCCAGGAGGTCAAGCCCTCCGGCATCCGCCGCTTTTTTGATATCCTGGAGGAGATGAAAGACGCCATCTCCCTGGGCATTGGTGAGCCTGATTTTGTCACCCCCTGGCATATCCGGGATGCGGGCATCTACTCCCTGGAAAAGGGCTTTACCAAGTACACCGGCAACGCCGGTATGGCAGAGCTGCGCCGGGAGATTGCCGCCTACCTGAACCGGCGCTTTGACCTGCATTATGACTTTGCCAGCCAGATTGTGGTGACGGTGGGCGGCAGTGAGGCCATCGACCTGACCCTGCGCTGTCTGCTCAATCCCGGCGATGAGGTCATTGTGCCGGTGCCCTCCTTTGTGTGCTACGGCCCCCTGGCCTCCATGGCAGGGGGTACCCCCGTCTATGTGGAGCTGAAGGCGGAAAACGAATTCCGGCTCACCCCTGAGCAGCTGAAGGCTGCCATTACCCCCCGCACCAAGGTGCTGGTGCTCCCCTTCCCCTCCAACCCCACCGGCGGCATCATGGCCCGGGAGGATCTGGAGGCCATTGCAGAGGTATTGCGGGGAACCGATATCATGGTGCTCTCCGACGAGACTTACGCCGAGCTGACCTATGGCCAGCACCACGTCTCCATGGCAAACCTGCCCGATATGTATGACCGTACCATTGTGGTCAACGGCTTCTCCAAGAGCCATGCCATGACCGGCTGGCGGATGGGGTATGTCTGCGGCCCCGCCCCGGTCATTCAGCAGATGCTCAAGCTCCACCAGTTCGGCATCATGTCTGCCCCCACCGTCAGCCAGTATGCCGCCATTGAGGCCATGCGCAACGGTGACCGGGACATTGAGCACATGCGGGATGAGTACGACGGCCGCCGCCGCTATCTGGTGGAGGGCCTGCGCCGCATCGGCCTGCCCTGCTTTGAGCCAAAGGGAGCCTTCTATGTGTTCCCCGACATCCGGGGTACCGGCCTGACTTCGGATGAGTTCTGTGAGCGCTTCCTGATGGAGGAGAAGGTGGCCGTCATTGCCGGCTCCGCCTTCGGCGCCGGCGGCGAGGGCTTTGTCCGCTGCTGTTATGCCACGTCCATGAAGGATATTGCCGAGGCCCTGACCCGTATGGACAACTTCCTGACCAACCTGAAGAAAAAACAGGAACGGGAACAGGGGTAAAAGGAGGAAATACCATGTACATTACCTGCCTGGATATGGAGGGCGTTCTGGTTCCTGAAATCTGGATTGCCTTTGCCGACGCCACCGGCATTCCTGAGCTGCGCCGTACCACCCGGGATGAGCCTGACTACGACAAGCTGATGCGTTTCCGTCTGGAAATTCTCAAGGAGCATGGCCTGGGTCTGAAGGAGATTCAGGATACCATTGCCACCATTGATCCCCTGCCCGGGGCCAAGGAGTTCCTGGATGAGCTGCGCTCTTTTACCCAGGTGATCATTCTCAGCGACACCTTTGAGCAGTTTGCCCAGCCCCTGATGAAAAAGCTGGGCTGGCCCACCCTCTTCTGCAATACCCTGGAGGTGGCGCCCAACGGGGAGATCACCGGATTCCGGATGCGCTGTCCCCAGTCCAAGCTGACCACCGTAAAGGCCCTCCAGTCTATGGGCTATGACACCATTGCCGCCGGGGACAGCTTCAATGATCTGGGGATGATTCAGGCCAGCAAAGCGGGCTTTTTGTTCAAAAGCACCGATCAGATCAAGGCTGACCACCCCGAGCTGCCCGCCTATGAGGCATTTGACGATCTGCTGACCGCCATCCGCAGGGCTATGGACTGAGTTCAGCCTGGAAGTGAGTGAGGAATATGATGCAGCAATTTGATGGGCTGGCCTTCCGGCCGGCAGATATCCTGCTGCCCCAGAACTGTGCCTATGATAAATGGGCGGTGGTGGCCTGCGACCAGTATACTTCCCAGCCTGATTACTGGCAGCGGGTGGAAGAGCGGGTGGGAGGCGCGCCTTCTGCCCTGCGGCTCATCCTGCCGGAGAGCTGCCTGGACGGGCCCAATGTGGAAACCGATATCATGGATGTAAACAACACCATGACCCGCTATCTGCGGGAAGAGTGCTTCAAGCTGCTGCCCGATGCCCTGATCTATGTGGAGCGGCGGCTGGACAATTTACAGGTGCGCCGGGGCCTGGTGGGTATGGTGGATCTGGAGCAGTACGACTATGAGCGGGGTTCCCAGGCCGCTGTGCGGGCTACTGAGGGAACGGTTATGGCCCGCATTCCGCCCCGGGTGGCGGTGCGCAAGAACGCCCCTCTGGAACTGCCCCATGTGATGCTGCTGGCCGATGACCCCCAACGGACGGTAATCGAACCCCTGACCGCCCGGAAAGATCAAATGGAACTGGTCTACGACTTCGACCTGATGGAGCGGGGGGGACATCTCACCGGCTGGAAGCTGGACCAGGAGAGCATGGCCCGGGTGGCTGCCGCCCTGGCGGGCCTCTCTGACTCCCAGGTGTTCCAAAACCGATATGGGGATGCGCCTGTGATGGTCTTTGCAGTGGGAGACGGAAACCACTCTCTGGCCACTGCCAAGGAGTGCTATGAACGGCAGAAAAAGCTCACCCCCAAAGAGCAATGGGACAAGCTGCCCGCCCGGTACGCTCTGTGTGAGCTGGTAAACCTCCATGATTCCGCCCTGGAGTTTGAAGCCATCCACCGGGTGCTCTTCGGCGTGGAGCCGGAACAGGTGATTCAGGCTATGGTGCAGGCGTTCCCCGGCGCATTCCGGGGCGAGGGAGAGGGCCATGTGCTGCACTATGTCCATGCCGGCGGACAGGGTGCGATTACCATTCCCAAGCCCGCCGCCCAAATGGAGGTGGGTACCCTCCAGCCCTTCCTGGACCAGTATGTCAAGGACCATAAGCTGCGGATCGATTATATTCATGGAGCGGATGTGGCCCGCACGCTGGCAGCCCGTCCGGGCAACCTGGCCTTTTTGCTGCCTGCCATGCAGAAAGAGCAGCTGTTTCCTACCGTTATCCACGACGGAGCACTTCCCCGCAAGACCTTCTCCATGGGGGAGGCCCACGATAAGCGGTTTTACCTGGAGGCCCGTAAGATTCGATAAGCAGGAGGGATGGATATGCCCATCCAAACGGTCAAGGCCTATGCCAAACTGAATCTGTCCCTGGACGTACTGGGCAAGCGGCCCGACGGCTACCATGAGATGCGCATGGTGATGCAGACCGTCACCCTGACCGATACCATCCGGCTGGAAACCGGCACCGGTCAGCCCCTGCGGATGGTGAGCAACCTGGGTTTTCTCCCGGCAGACGAGCACAATCTGGCTGCCGCCGCCGCCCTGAAGCTGTGCCATGCTGCCGGAGTGGATGCAGGGGGGCTGTCCATTGCCCTGACCAAGACCATTCCGGTGTGTGCCGGACTGGCGGGGGGGAGTGCCGACGCTGCCGCTGTTTTGCGGGGACTGAATGAACTGCTCAAACTGGGCCTGTCGGGAGTGCAGCTGGAAAAAATTAGTGCATCAGTTGGTTCCGACGTGCCTTACTGTGTCCGGGGAGGCACTGTGCTGGCTGAGGGCCGGGGAGAGCTGCTCACCGATTTGCCCCCGCTCCCCCCTTGTCAGGTGGTGCTGTGCAAGCCCGCCTTTTCGGTGTCCACCCCGGAGCTGTTCAAAGCACTGGATGGCTGCCGCATCCGCCGCCGGCCTGATACGGCCGGGCTGCTGGCTGCGCTGGAGGAGCGGGATTTGCCCGGTGTGGCCCGGCGGATGTACAACGTCTTTGAGGATGTGCTGCCGCCACGGCGCGCCCAGGAGATTGACGCCATCAAGAATGTGATGATTCAGCATGGTGCTCTGGGGGCCTCCATGAGCGGGACCGGTCCTACCGTGTTCGGCTTGTTTGAGGAGCGGGAGGCTGCTGCAAGGGCCTGGGCTGCGCTAAAAGAGCTGTACCAGGAGAGTTTTCTGGCGGAGCAGATAGGAAATCTGTTGACTCCGGTATAAAAGACCACAACACCGTCCACAATGGAGACAAACCATTGTGGACGGTGTTGTTTATGACATACAACAAAAAGCTGCGGCGCTGGGAACTGGCTCTGCTGCTGGGCGTAGCCCTGGCAGCATTGGCGGGGATGTGGCTGGACGGCAGCCAGGCTGCCCTGGCCAATCAGGTGATCCGGCTCCATGTACTGGCCAACTCGGACAGCCAGGAGGATCAGGCCCTGAAATTAAAGGTGCGGGATGAAATTCTGGAGACGGCTGCCCACTATTTTCCGCCGGATGCCACCCTGGAGGAGAGCCGTGCGGTTCTGGAGTCTCATCTGGAAGAGCTGGCCCAGGCTGGCGCCGCTGTGGTGGCAGAGGAGGGGTATTCCTATTCTGTGACCGCCTCTCTGGAGGACCGCTGCTGGTTTCCCACCAAAACGTACACAGACTTTTCTTTGCCTGCCGGAGAGTATACCGCCCTGCGCATTGTCATTGGAGAGGGAGACGGTCAGAACTGGTGGTGCGTGGTGTTTCCCCCGCTCTGCCTGGGGGCAGTCAGCGAAACGGCCGCCCAGACGGCCCTCAGTGATGGCTTTTCCCCCGACCAGGTGTCTCTCATCACCGGAGAAAGTGAGGGATATGTGGTCAAATTCAAGGCCATCGAGCTGTGGAAGCAATTCCAGCACTGGCTCGCCGGAGGAGCCTGAAAGGGCCTGCTGCAACTTTTTGCAGCAGGCCCTTTCTGTATACTCAGCCAATGCCGCCGTAGTAGATCCCAAGGATCCATACAGCGGCAGCCACCAGGACATACCCTCTGGCAATGAAATCAAAGCATATTCCCGGTTTCCTGGGGGCGCCCAGGGCCAGCTCCTCCCGTACCCGGCCGGGACCAAGGACAAAATAGAGCAGCAGTGCCACCAGCAAAGCGCCGAAGGGGGACACATAGATGGTAATCAGATCCATCCAGCTG
>CALWOK010000215.1 GCA_944383125.1 uncultured Flavonifractor sp. | reverse complement strand
GCCTCTTCTTCCACCATGGCGTCGGTGTCCACCAGGGGCATCTCCAGCAGCTGGGACAGCCGCTTTCCCACCGCCGACTTGCCGCAGCCCGGCATTCCAATGAGCACAATGTTCTTTTTCATGGGGTTTCCTCCCACATCTGATAATTGCCCAGCATCCGCACCTCGGTGGCCAGCTGGCTCAGTTCATGGAGCACCCCGTCCATGCCAGGTACAGACAAGTCCCCGGTACAATCCAGGAAGAAGAGGTACTCCCATCCCCGGCCGGGAATCGGCCGGGACTCCAGCTTCAACAGGTTCAGTCCGTGGACCGCAAAAATGGTGAGAATCTGGTGGAGAGAGCCGCTCTGGTGGGGCAGCCGGAACATTGCGCTGATTTTGTTCCGCCCGGGCCGCAGCTCAGGGGCGGGAGACACCACCGCAAAGCGGGTATGGTTCATGGTATTGTAATTGACTCCCTGGGCCAGAATGTGCAGACCGTACAGCTGGGCTGCCCGGCGGGAACAGATGGCGGCGGCGGTGCGGTCCCCGGTCTGGGCCACCAGCTTGGCAGAACCGGCGGTATCCAGGGTGGGGACCCGCTTCCAGTCCCGGTGTCCGTCCAGGTATTTTTCGCACTGCATCAGCCCCTGCTCGTGGGAGTACACCGTTTTGATCTGGTCCAGCTCCACCCCAGGCAGGGCCATCAGGCAGTGCTCCACCGGCACCTGCCACTCTCCCACGATGTAATAGCGGTACTGGGCCAACAGATCATAGACCTGCCGGATGGAGCCGGTGGAGGAATTTTCCACCGGCAGCACCGCATAGTCGGCCTTTCCCTGCTCCAAAGCGGCAAAGACATCGTTGAACCAAGGCAGGCCCATACTGTCCACATCTCCGCCAAAAAAGCCTGCGGTTGCCTCCTCACTGTAGCAGCCCGGCTCCCCCTGATAGGCCACACGGGGACATTCCACCGGCTGGCGCACCCGGGCCATATCGTCCAGATAGGCGGCATATCCCGGGTCCTCCGCCCCCTCTTTTACCAGATGGCGCTGCTGGCGGCGGGAGATGGCCATGATAGTCTCATAGAGGGCAGCCAGATCGGCCTTGCGGGCAGGGTTTTCGGTCAGCGCTGCCTTGGCGGCAATCACCTGCTTTTCCCGCTGGGCATCCAGCACCGGGATCCCCTCCCGCTGCTTGTAGGCCCCCACCTGTCCGGTGATCTCCATCCGCTTCAGAAAGAGCGATACCAGCTCCCTGTCAATGCGGTCAATCTCCTGGCGGTATTGCTCCAGTTCGGTCATATCCATTCGCTCCTTTGGCTCTCAAATGCCCAACAGGGCGCAGGCAGCCAAAGCTGCCGCCGCCTCAATCACCGGCACCGCCCGGGGTACAATACAGGGGTCATGGCGGCCTTTGATTTCGATCTCCACCTCTTCCCCGGTGCGCAGGTCCACACTTTCCTGGGGCAGGGCAATGGAGGGGGTGGGCCGGATGGTCACTTCAAATGTAACCGGCATTCCATTGGTAATGCCCCCATTGACCCCTCCGGCATGGTTGGTGCGGGTAACCACCTGACCCTCTCTGACCTCCAGCGGGTCGTTGGCCTCGCTGCCCCGCATGAGAGAAAAGGCCACACCGGCGCCAAAGTCCACCCCTTTGACGGCAGGAACAGCAAAGAGGTACTGGGAGAAAATCCCCTCCACATTGCAGCCAAAGTCGGGGGCGCCCAGGCCGGCAGGCAGGCCGGTCACAGCGCACTCAATGGCGCCGCCGACGCTGTCCTCCTCCTCCTTGGCCTCCAGAATGGCCTGACGCATCTCCTCTCCCTTGGCATCATCCAGCACAGGAAAGGCCTTTTCCCACACCGCCTTCAATGCCGTGGTGTCCTCCAGGGAGGCGTCACAGATGCCGTAAATCGAGCTGATATGGGCGCCCACCCATACCCCACGCTCTGCCAGAATCTGCTTGGCCACCGCTCCCGCCGCCACCAGCGGGGCGGTCAGCCGGCCGGAGAAGTGTCCGCCCCCCCGGTAGTCCTGGCAGCCCTTGCTCTTGATGAATCCGGCATAGTCCCCATGGCTGGGCCGGGGGGTGTAGCGGAGGGATTCATAGTCCCCGGAGTTCTGGTCGGTGTTGCGGATGACCATGGTCAAAGGCGCTCCGGTGGTTTTTCCTTCAAACAGACCGGAGAGCACCTCTACCCGATCGCTCTCCTTCCGGGCGGTGGCAGTGGCACTCTGGCCCGGCTTGCGGCGGTCCAGCTCCAGCTGGACTCCCTCCAGGTCCAGTTCCAACCCGGCAGGCACTCCCTCCAGCACCACCCCAATGGCAGGACCATGGGATTCTCCAAAAATCATGTGTCGCATGTCAGTGCTCCTCCCAAACTACGATAATCCGTCCAAAACCGGGGATAGGATTTTTGCACACACTCCGCTCCGGTAATGGTCACCGGCTTTTCACAGCGGATGGCGGCAACGGCGGCCATCATGGCAATGCGGTGGTCATTATGCCCCGACACAGCAACCCCGCCATGCAGCATTTCCTTGCCCCGGATGGTCAGGGCGTCGGGCAGCTCCTCCACCGCAGCTCCCAGGGCATTGAGTACCTGGGTAACGGCAGCCAGCCGGTCGCTTTCCTTGATGCGCAGCCGTCCGGCATTGACCATGCGGGTGGTCTCCCCCGCCCGCAGGGCTGCCATAGCCGCCAAAGGAGGTACCAGGTCGGGGCACTGGCTCACATCCAGCACCACCTCACCCGGTCCTGCCAGCTGATGGCTCCAGGGATGGATGCACTTGTCTCCCTGCCCTGAGGCCAGATTCAGCCCCTTGATGTCCAGCGCACTGCCCATATGGTTGGCCCCATACCAGAAGGCGGCATTGGACCAGTCCGCTTCAATGGCCAGATCCCGGTGGCGGCAGCACTGCTTGCCGGGTACCCGGAATCCCTGTCCCCCATCATACTCTATCCGTACCCCAAAGCTGGCCAGGGCATCCAGAGTCATGTCCACATAGCCCCGGGATTCCAAGGGGGTGGTCAGCCTGATTTCGCTGTCTCCCTCCAACAAAGGCAAGGCGTACAGTAAGCCGGTGACAAACTGGGAGGATACATTCCCCGGCAGAGTGTAACATCCGGGGGTCAGCTTCCCCCGCACGGTCAGCACCCCACAGGTCAAGTCAAAGGCAATCCCTTTCTCCCGGAACAGGGCAAAATAAGGCTCCTGGGGCCGCTCCATCAGCCGTCCATGGCCGGTAAACTGACCGTACTCCTGTAAGGCCAGGGCCACCGGAATGAGAAAGCGCAGGGTAGAACCGGACTCTCCGCAGTCCAGCACCTGGGTGCTTCCAGCGCCTCTCCTGCCCTGTACCCCACGGATGACGGTACCATCCGGAGACCCCTCCGCCCCCAGCTGCGCCATACAGGCCAAGGTGGCCTTGATGTCCTGGGACAGGTCTACGTTGGACAGGCGGCACACCCCGTCCGACAGGGCAGCGGCAATGATGAGCCGGTGGGCCTGGGACTTGGAGGGCGGCGGGGTAATGCTCCCCCGCAGAGGGGTAGGTTGGATGGTTACATTCATGCAAGTTCCTCCAGCAGTGCGGTTTTTGTCATGCGGTGTGCAGCGGCCTTTCCCAGCTCCTCCAGCACAATGAGAGAGATATTCTCTCCTGCCCCCTTTTTATCCAGTCCCACCGCGGCAGCATAGTGGGCCTGGGAGCAGGGAATTTCCACCGGCAGTCCCAGAGCGGCAAGCAGATCTGCAACTGCAGTTTCCGTCCCTGCCGGGGTAATTCCAAGGGCAGTACCCAGCCGGGCGGCCTGCACCATCCCGGCGGCCACTGCCTGCC
>CALWOK010000214.1 GCA_944383125.1 uncultured Flavonifractor sp. | reverse complement strand
AGGTTGCCCTGGAAGGGGATCACGAAGCCCATGCCAGGCTGGCCGGAGGGCATGGCGCCCTCGCCGCCGCACATGGCCTGGACGCCGGTCTCGGAGGTGACGCACCAGTTCATGAAGTCCAGGGTGGCCTTGATATCGGCCTCGGAGGCGTTGGCGTTGACGCACCAGTAGTTTTCGCAGCCGGTGCACAGGCCCTGGCTCTCCTCGCCGTCCACACCGATGTAGATGGGTAGCATGCCCAGGTTCTCGTCGCCCAGCTCGGCCACGTCGTTGTAGGCCCAGGTGCCATTCTGATAGAACACGGCCTGGTTGGTCACAAACTCAGCCACAGCGTCGTCACCGGTTTTGGTGGACAGCAGGGAAGGCTCACAAGTGGCGTTGTTGATGTACAAATCCCAAATCTGGCGGTAGTTGTCCAGATAGGTACCCTTGATGGCGTCGGTGGTGTCGATACCGTCGGCCTTGTACTCATAGTAGATGGGCAGGTTGGCCAGGTGGGTTTTAAAGCGCCAGTCGGAGGAGCCGTCCATACCGGCGGAGGTGAAGGCAGAGAAGCCCAGCGCATCCTTGCGGGCGGTGATGTCCTCGGCCACCTTCTTCAAATCGTCAAAGCTCTTGATATCCTCGGCAGTATAACCGGCCTGCTCCAGCAGAGCCTTGTTGTAGATAATGCCGTAGGTTTCAATGACATAGCCAATGCCAGCCATCTTCTCCCCATCCATCAGGGCAAACTCATCGCTGGACAGCTCTCCGGCTACGGCAGAGCCGGTCAGATCATAGCAGTAGTCCTTCCAAGCCTCCAGACCCACAGGGCCGTTTACCTGGAAGAGGGTAGGGGCGTCGGTCTTGGCCATCTCAGACTTCAGGGTGGTCTCGTAATTGCCGGAAGCGGCGGTAAGCACCGTGACTTCTACCCCGGTTTCGGCGGTATACAGATCGGCCAGCTCCTGCCACTGGGCATCCTGTTCGGGCTTGAAGTTCAGGTAGTAGACTTTGCCGCCGGAAGCATCGCCCTCACCGGAGGGAGCGCCGTTGCCGGAAGGGGTACCCCCTCCGCCGCAGCCGGTGAGCATACCGGCCACCATGGAACCGGAAAGAGCCAGGGCAAACAGACGTTTTTTCATTGTAAGTTCCTCCTGTCAATCAAAATGCCTGTGGTTGGAAACGTTTCATGGAAACGTTTCCAACTTTCTGTACTTATACACTACTCCTTTTTTCTTCCATTTGCAAGTACAAGTTAGAATAACTGCCTAATTTCAGCTATCCGCCACATTTATTCCTTGCTATTTTGTACAAGATGCCAAAAAATCAAACGCCTCAGTCTGAATGCTTTACCAGTTTCAGTAAAATAGTACGGCAGTTATCCTCCGGATGGACCAGCACATGAGCGGCCAGACGCCGCTGCACTGCCCCAATTTCTTTCCCCTCCAGTCCCAGGGCAGCCAGCTCTCCGCCGGTCAAAGCCAGCTGGCGTAACACTGCCTCCTCCGGATGGCAGACGCCACGCTTTAACCTGCGCTCCACCGGCAGACAGCCCAGAGGAAACCCGGTGGCAGTACAAAAGCCTCGCCACCGGGGGACAGGCTCCGGCGGAAGGGTGCGCAGCTCTGAGAGATCGGGACATTGCCGGCAGGGCCACAGGTGGGCCAGCAGCCCCCAGCGGATCAGATCACCCGCCCGCTCCGGTGCCTGGGACAGCAGGGTCTTTTCCATTTCACTTTTGATGCGCTCCCTGGATACCTGCGCAACACGGCCGGCGTTTCTCACAATGGCCTCCTGGGTTTGAGTTTCGAGGAAAAAGCCCAGTCTGGCCCCAAAGCGTACCGCCCGCAGCATCCGCAGGGCGTCTTCCTGAAAACGTGCGTCGGCATTGCCGACACAGCGTATCTGTTTTCTGCATAAATCTTCCTGTCCGCCAAAAGGGTCAATGATATTTCCTTTGGGGCCGAGGGCCATGGCGTTGATGGTAAAGTCACGCCGGGCCAGATCCTCCTCCAGGCCCACATCAAAGACAACGCCATCAGGGTGGCGGCCGTCTCCATAGGCCCCTTCCCGGCGGAAGGTGGTCACTTCCACCGGCCCCTCTGTGGTTAGGACGGTGACGGTACCATGCTGAATGCCGGTGGGAATGGCCCGTTCAAAGAGTCTCAGAACCTGCTGGGGCAATGCAGAGGTGCATATATCATAATCCTCCGGCTGCTGCCCCAACAGCAGGTCACGGACACAGCCTCCCACCGGATGGGCCTGGTATCCCTCCTGCCACAGCCGCTCCAGGCAGGCTATAACACCTTTTGGAATGGGCCAGTGGGCCATTTTCTACACCTCCTGCGGTATCTTCCCCTTGCTATTTGCCTATAATCCTTTATAATAAACCTGCCGAATATTATAATCTGAAGCAAAGGGCGTGTAAACCCCATGAACAATTCCAACATCCACAATTTGATTGCTGCCGGATGCCGGGCTCACCTGGTGGGCATTGGCGGTGTGTCCATGTCTCCCCTGGCAGAGGTGCTGCACAAGGCGGGCATGACCATTACCGGCTCTGATATGAATGAAAGCGCTGCCGTGGAACATTTGCGCTCCCTTGGCATTCCGGTGGCCATCGGCCACCGGGGAGCAAATGTCCAAGGGGCTGAGCTGGTGATCCGCACCGCTGCCGTCCACGATGACAACCCGGAAATTGCAGAAGCACACAGGCTGGGCATCCCGGTTTTTGAGCGTGCCCAGGCCTGGGGGGCCATTATGCGGGGGTACAAAAACGCCCTGTGCATCTCGGGTACCCACGGCAAGACCACCACCCCCTCCATGTGTACCCACATTATGATGGCGGCTCAGACGGACCCCACCGTTATGATCGGCGGTACCCTGCCCCTGCTGGGTTCGGGATACCGGGTGGGCCATGGCGATACCATCATTTTAGAGAGCTGTGAGTACTGCAATTCCTTCCTCTCTTTCTTCCCTACGGTGGCGGTGATCCTCAATGTTGAGGCCGACCATCTGGATTTTTTCAAGGATCTGGAGGATGTGGAGCACTCCTTTCGGGCCTTTGCCGACCTGGTGCCTGAAAACGGCCTGATTGTGGCAAACAGGGACGATGCCAACACTATGCACACCCTGGAGGGGGAGACGCGGCCTGTGCTTACCTTTGGATTGGAGGAGGGAGAGGTCCACGCTGCCAATCTGACCTGGGAGCATGGGCTGCCTACCTTTACGATCATCTACCGAGGGGAAGTGTTCACCCAGGTAAGCCTGGGAGTACCTGGACTCCACAATGTAAAGAATGCACTGGCGGCGGCGGCGGCTACCATCTCCCTGGGGGTTTCTCCCACGGCGGTCAGCCAGGGTCTCCATGCCTTCCGGGGAGCAGGCCGCCGGTTTGAGCATAAGGGGAGCTTCCATGGTGCAGAGGTGTACGATGACTATGCCCACCATCCCGGAGAGCTTCAGGCGCTGCTTTCTGCCGCCCGTACTCTGGGCTACCAGCGCATTCTCTGTGCCTTCCAGCCACACACCTATACCCGCACCAAGGCTCTGTTTGATGACTTTGTCCAGGTTCTCCAGCTACCTGATATTACTCTGCTGGCAGAAATTTACGCAGCCCGGGAGAGCAATGATATGGGCCTTTCTTCCCGGGATCTTGTCCAGCAGATCCCCGGCAGCATCTACTGTGCCACCCTGGAGGAGGTTACTGCTCAGCTGCGGGAGCTGGCCCGGCCCGGCGATCTGATTCTGACCGTAGGGGCCGGCAATATCTATACCGCAGGGGAGGCGCTGGTGCAGGGATGAGTTTCTCTTTATTGAGATAAAATATTAAATTATATCACAGTATTGGGTGGTTGACAAGCCTGTCATTCCGACGTACAATGAAAGCAGCGATCCTGTCCCTTTTGTTCTATTCTCACAAATATAATGAAGGAGTGGAATCGACATGGAAGAGAAAAAGTACACCTCGATGATCCGCCTGCGGATGTCCGCAAAAGATGCCCACTACGGCGGCAATCTGGTGGACGGCGCCCATATGGTACATCTTTTTGGCGATGTGGCGACCGAGCTGCTGATCCAGTGCGACGGAGACGAGGGCCTGTTCTGCGCCTACAACAACATTGAGTTCAAAGCGCCTGTGTATGCCGGTGATTTTATTGAGGCCTACGGTGAGATTACCCATATCGGCAATACCTCCCGTAAAATGAAGTTTGAAGCCCGGAAGGTGGCGGTACCCCGGCCAGACATCAGCGACTCCGCCGCCGATTTTCTGGAGGAGCCTATTGTGGTGGCAATTGCAGAGGGTACCTGTGTGACCCCCAAGCAGTGCCAGCGCAAGCCCCATTAAGTCTATACGATAGGTTGCGTTGCAAAATGAGCCCATAAAAAATGAGCGAGGTTTGGAGCCCAAAAGGGTTTCCAAACCTCGCTCATTGCTTTACTCTTAATTTGTGAGAAAAAAAGCAAGATCCGTTTACCGTATAT
>CALWOK010000213.1 GCA_944383125.1 uncultured Flavonifractor sp. | reverse complement strand
CCAGGAAACTGCCGGCTGCAAGGGCTGTACAGTCTCCGGCGTATGCGGAAAAACCCCCGATGTGGCAGCCATGCAGGATCTGCTGGTGTATGTGACCAAGGGCCTTTCGGCCATTACCACGGCCCTGCGCAGCGAGGGGAAGGAGGTATCCCCGGAGATCAACCATCTTGTTACCCTTAATCTCTTTACCACCATCACCAATGCCAATTTTGACAAGGAGAGCATTGAGGCCCGCATTCACGCCACGCTGGACGCCAAGAAAGAGCTGCTCTCCCAGCTGGGCAATCCCGCAAATCTGCCAAAGGCCGCTTTGTGGGATGGTTCCGGGGACTGGGAGGAAAAGGCCAAGACCGTGGGCGTGCTGTCCACTGAGCACGAGGATGTCCGCTCCCTCCGTGAGCTGATCACCTACGGCCTGAAGGGCCTGTCCGCCTATTCCAAGCATGCCAATGCGCTGCTCCAGGACGATGGAGAGGTGGACGCTTTCCTGCAAAAGACTCTGGCCGCCACCCTGGATGACAGCCTGACGGTGGACCAGCTGGTGGGGCTTACGCTGGAAACCGGCAAGTACGGTGTTCAGGGCATGGCGCTGCTGGACAGGGCCAACACCACCGCTTACGGCAATCCGGAACTCACCAAGGTCAACATTGGCGTGGGGAAACATCCCGGCATTCTGGTATCCGGCCATGACCTGCGGGACCTGGAAATGCTGCTGGAGCAGACCCAGGGTACCGGTGTGGATGTGTACACCCACTCCGAGATGCTGCCCGCCCACTACTACCCCGCATTCAAGAAGTACCCCAACTTTGTGGGTAACTACGGCAATGCCTGGTGGAAGCAGAAGGAGGAGTTTGAGTCCTTCAACGGCCCCATCCTCATGACCACCAACTGTATTGTGCCCCCCAAGGACAGCTACAAGGACCGTCTGTATACCACCGGCGCCGCAGGCTATCCCGGCTGCAAGCATATCCCCGGTGAGATCGGAGAGAAGAAGGACTTCTCCGCCATCATCGAGCACGCCAAGAAGTGCGCTCCCCCTCAGGAGCTGGAGCAGGGCGAGATCGTGGGCGGCTTTGCCCACGCCCAGGTATTTGCCCTGGCTGACCAGGTGGTGGAGGCCGTCAAGAGCGGCGCCATCAAAAAGTTTGTCGTGATGGCAGGGTGCGACGGCCGGGCCAAGAGCCGCAATTACTACACCGAATTTGCCAAAGCCTTGCCCCAGGATACGGTTATTCTTACCGCAGGCTGTGCCAAATACAAGTATAACAAGCTGCCTCTGGGCGATATCGGCGGGATTCCCCGGGTGTTGGATGCCGGACAGTGCAACGATTCCTATTCTCTGGCGGTCATTGCCCTCAAGCTGAAAGAGGTCTTTGGCCTGGAGGACATCAATCAGCTGCCCATTGTGTATAACATCGCCTGGTATGAGCAGAAGGCGGTCATTGTTCTGCTGGCCCTGCTCTATCTGGGGGTAAAAAATATCCACCTTGGTCCTACGCTGCCCGCCTTCCTCAGCCCCAATGTGGCAAAGGTTCTTGTTGAGAACTTCGGCATTGCAGGCATTGGAACCGTTGAGGACGATATGAAGCTGTTTTTTGGTGCTGACGCATAATGTGATCTGGGGGTGTGGTGCTGATGGCGCCACACCCCCAGGTTATTTTTGCCATGGGAAATTGGAACTTGTAGAATATCCGCTTTTCTGATATGCTATAAAAGATCACATTATGTAGAAAAAAACCACCTGATGACACAGAAAGGAACTTCCATGGTGAAAAAACAACGGGGAACCAGATTACTTGCAGGCATGTTGGCGGCACTGCTTCCGCTGTCTGCGCTGCCCGCCCGGGCCACAGGCGGTACCGCAGGCTTTACCGATGTGGCGCCCGATGCATGGTATGCCGGAGCGGTCAGCTATGTATCCGAACATGCCCTGATGAGCGGGGTCAGCTCCACCGTCTTTGCTCCCGAAGTAACCATGAGCCGGGCCATGTTGGCCACCGTACTCTACCGTCTGGCAGGCAATCCGGCCGTCCATGGTACCGACAGCTTCTACGATACCATAGAGGGCAGCTGGTACTCCGACGCCATTGTATGGGCAGAGCAGAACCAGTATATCAACGGCTATGGAAACGGACGGTTTGGTACCAACGATCCCATTACCCGGGAACAGATGGTGACCATTTTGTGGCGCTATGCAGGCAGTCCGGAGCCGGTCATAGGTGTACCCTATGCCGATGCCAAGGAAATCTCGTCCTGGGCAGTGGATGCGGCAAACTGGGCCAGAGACACCGAAGTGATCAGCGGAAAACCGTGGAATCTCTTTGCGCCGGCAGATGTGGCCACACGGGCCCAGGCCGCCATGATACTGACCCGCTACGATCAGCTCAGCCAGCCGGAACCCGAACCAACGCCCACACCTACGCCGACTCCAACCGTTACCCCCACACCTACGCCAACGCCTACCCCAACCGTTGCCCCAACACCCACGCCCACGCCTACCCCAACTGTTACCCCAACACCCACGCCAACGCCTACCCCAACCGTTGCCCCAACGCCCACACCTGTGCCTACCCCAACTGTCACCCCCACGCCCACGCCCACACCTACACCAACTGTTACCCCCGCACCCACGCCAACCCCCACCCCGCTTCCCATTCCTCCCAATCCTTATCACAGCGAAAACTTTGTCATCAATGAGAACGGCTTTCTGGTCTATGATGAACCGGGCATCCCCTCTTATGTGGGAATTGATGTGTCCTCCCATCAGAAACAGATTGATTGGAATAAGGTAGCAGCTGCGGGAGTGGATTTTGCCATTATCCGGGTGGGATACCGTGGGTACACGGTAGGTAAAATTGTGAAGGACCCCTATTTTGAGTACAACATGGAGAACGCCATCCGGGCCGGTCTGGATGTTGGCGTGTACATCTTCTCCCAGGCGATCAACGAGGAGGAGGCCATTGAGGAAGCCCAGTTTACCCTGGATCTGATCCAAGGCTATGACATCACCTACCCGGTGGTATTTGACTGGGAATATGTCAGCGACAGCAGCAGCCGCACCTATCACATGACCAATCAGGAGATTATTGACTGTACCAAGGCGTTTTGTCAGTATGTAACGGCGGCTGGCTACAGCACCATGACCTACGGCAATCCCAATATGGTCAACAAAGGCTATGATCTGTCCCAGCTGCTGGACTACCCCTTCTGGTTGGCCCACTACACTTACCAGTGGATCCCCACCGGTTTCCCCTACTACTATGACATGTGGCAATATTCCAGCACCGGCAGGGTGGACGGCATTGAGGGCAATGTGGATCTCAATCTCTGCCTGACCGATTTGCGCCAGTAATATCAGGGGCCTGCTGCAGCCTTGCAGCAGGCCCCTTTGTTGGAATCCATGCCTATGATTTTGGTTTGGAGCGGGAGAGGAGGGCGGCCAGCAGGCCGAAAAACATCGCCGCCGTAATGCCGCCGGCGGCAGCAGTCAGACCGCCGGTGAGGATTCCCAAGGCTCCCTGCTCCTCCACCGCCTTGGCCACCCCCTTGGCCAGCAGATAGCCAAAGCCGGTCAGAGGCACCGTAGCCCCGGCGCCTCCAAATTCCACCAGATAGGGGTACAGCCCTGCCGCCCCCAGCACCACACCGGATACCACATAGGCCACCAGAATACGGGCCGGGGTCAAGGTGGTTTTATCAATGAGTACCTGGCCGATAAGGCAGAGGGTACCCCCGCACACAAACACCCTGGCATAAGTCATCAGCACGTCCACAGCTTCACCTCCCCACTTCCAACGCCACCGCATGGCAGATACTAGGAATACTTTCTCCCTGCTGGGTGGAAGTGGGCGAGAGGAGCGCCCCGGTACCGCAGAAAAGCAGCCGCTTCCACCGCCCCTCCCTCATGCCCCTCATCAGCAGCCCTGCCAGTACCACCGCCGAGCAGCCGCACCCTGAACCGCCGCAGTGTACATCCTGCCCCTCCAGGTCAAAAATCAGGGTACCGCAGTCGGACAGGTTGTTCAGCTCCACCCCGTCCCGGCGAAACCAATCGGCAACAATATCCCGTCCCAGCTGCCCCAGATCTCCTGTCACAATCAGGTCGTACTCTGATGGTTTGCGCCCTGTCTCTTCCAGATGGGTTTTGATGGTATGGTAGGCGGCGGGCGCCATGGCTGCTCCCATATTGGCGGCATCCTTGATGCCTTTATCCACAATCTTGCCGGTGGTTACATGGGTCACACAGGGACCGGGGCCGGTATCGGCCAGGATTATACAGCCCGAACCGGTGACGGTCCACTGGGCGGTGGGAGGGCGCTGACCGCCGTACTCCAAAGGCGCCCGGTACTGCCGCTCGGCGGAGCAGAAGTGAGAGGAGGTCATGGCGGCCGCATGATTGGCAAAGCCTCCGTCCAGCAGCATGGCTGCCAGAGAGAGGCTCTCCGCCATGGTGGAGCAGGCCCCATACAGCCCCAGAAAGGGAACATCCTGTCCCCGGACGGCAAAGCCGGTGCCAATGCACTGGTTGAGCAGATCACCGGCCAGCACATAGTCCAGAGCTGTGGGAGACAGCCCCGCCTTGCTCAGGGCAGTGGACAGGGCCAGCCGCTGCATGGCGCTCTCCGCCTTCTCCCAGCTGCGTTCCCCAAAGGAGTCATCCTGACTGATGAAGTCAAAGGTAGCCGCCAGCGGACCCTCCCCCTCCTTGTGGCCCACCACACAGGCATGGCCTACAATGGAAGGGGGATGCTCCAGCATCACGGTCTGCCGCCCCATTCGTTTGCCTGACATGGCATTCCCTCCCGTCACATCATGGGCATTTTGCCCGGTACACAGTATTTTGAACGAAAAGGCGCAAAAATATAACCATGGATTTTGTATCCGGCCTGACTGGTCAATTTGGATGGTTTACGCTATAATAGCTACATTGAGCAGAACAGCCTTGCCACCCTGTGCCGGGGCTGAATGGGAGGTTTTTTATGGAAGAACAAGCCAAACGTACCCTGGCCTATCTGTGTCCCGTCTGCCGTCAGAGTGTAGTGGTGGAGCGCACTCTGTTCCAGCTGGCCGCCTCTGCCAATCACCTGCCCTGTCCCTGCGGCAAGTCGGCCCTTGGGGTGGAGATGATGGGGGATCGGGTCAAGCTGACGGTACCCTGTCTGTCCTGCGGCAAGGACCACACGGTTACTTGTTCCACCCAGGCCTTTCTCCACCAGAAGGTACTGGCCTTCTCCTGCGCCCAGTCTGGCCTGGACTGCTGCGATGTGGGAGAAGAGGATGCGGTCTTTGCCGCCCTCCAGCGGCTGGAGGCGGCGGCGGACAAGCTGACTGAGGAGGGCCGGGAAAAAGGGGCTTTTCTGGATGAGTTTGTTATGCACGAGGTTCTCTCTGAGCTGAAGGAAATTGCCCGGCGGGATGGAATCTCCTGCACCTGCGGCTCCCACCGGTGGAAACTCCAGGTAAACTACAGCTCCATTGACCTGTTCTGTGCCGACTGCGGGGCCGCCATGCGGCTGCCCGCCGCCACCGCCAGCGATATTGACGACATCTGCTGCAAAACCAGACTGGTGATCCGGGGCGCAAAACCGGTATAACGGGAACCCTTCCCCGGACGTCTTGACAGTCCTGTGGGAATCCAGTAGAATAGATCAACTATATAAAAAGGAGATGCACTATGGTCAACACTGATGAGCGCCAGAAATTCCTGAAGCAGGGCCTGACCTTTGATGACGTCCTGCTCATCCCAGCAGAGAGCGACGTGCTGCCTGCGGACATTAACCTGCGCACCAAACTCACCCGCAAGATCCAGCTCAATGTCCCCCTGATGAGCGCCGCCATGGATACCGTCACCGAATACCGCATGGCCATTGCCATTGCCCGTGAGGGCGGTATCGGCATCATCCACAAAAACATGTCCATCGGCGCCCAGGCCGAGCAGGTGGACATGGTCAAGCGCAGTGAAAACGGCGTCATCACCAACCCCTTCTGGCTGGCCCCCGGCCACACCCTGGCAGAGGCCGACGCCCTGATGGCCAAGTACCGGATCTCCGGCGTACCCATCTGCAAGGACGGCAAGCTCATCGGCATCATCACCAACCGTGATATGAAGTTCGAGACTGACATGAGCCAGCTGGTGGACAACGTGATGACCAAGGAAAATCTGGTCACCGCCAAGGAAGGGGTCACTCTGGAGGAGGCCAAGGAGCTGCTCCGCCGCCACAAGATTGAGAAGCTGCCCATTGTGGATGACGAGTACCGGCTGAAGGGACTCATCACCATCAAGGACATTGAAAAGGCCACCGTCTATCCCAACTCCGCCCGGGACGAGAAGGGCCGTCTGCTGGTGGGCGCCGCCATCGGCGTGACCTCCGACGTGCTGGACCGGGTGCGTGCCCTGGTGGACGCCGGCGCCGATGTGCTCTGCCTGGACTCTGCCCACGGCCACTCCCACAACATTCTGGACTGCGTCCGCCGCATCAAGGCGGTCTATCCCGACGTACAGCTCATTGCCGGCAACGTGGCCACCGCAGAGGGAACCCGTGCCCTCATCGAAGCGGGCGCCGACTGTGTCAAGATCGGCATCGGCCCCGGCTCCATCTGTACCACCCGTGTGGTAGCCGGTATCGGCGTACCCCAGATTACCGCCATCTATGACGCTGCCCGTGTGGCTGCCGAGTACGATATCCCCATCATTGCCGACGGCGGCGTGAAGTACTCCGGCGACATTGCCAAGGCCCTGGCTGCCGGCGCCAATGTGGTGATGCTGGGCTCTCTGCTGGCAGGCTGCGAGGAGTCTCCCGGGGACACCGAAGTATACCAGGGCCGTCAGTTCAAGGTATACCGCGGTATGGGTTCTCTGGGCGCCATGGCCTGCGGCTCCAAGGACCGTTACTTCCAGCAGAACAACAAGAAACTAGTTCCCGAAGGGGTGGAAGGCCGTGTCCCCTACAAGGGACCCACCGGGGACACCATCTACCAGCTGATGGGCGGCCTGCGGGCCGGTATGGGCTATACCGGCTGCCACACGGTGGAGGAGCTTCATACCAAGGCTCAGTTCATGCAGATTACCGCTGCCGGCCTGAAGGAGTCCCACCCCCACGACATCTATATCACCAAAGAGGCGCCCAACTACACCGTCAATCCCCAGTAAACAGGAAAAACGCCCCAAAGCACTTGGCTGTGCTTTGGGGCGTTTTGTTATGCCTCTTCCACCACCTGGAAGATATAGAATTTCAGATAGAGAGACTGGTCTGCCCCCCACAAAACAGGATGATCGGGGGACTGGGTACGATACTCCACCTGCCGCAGGCGGCGGCGGGCATCCCGGGCGGCCTCTCCAATGGTCTTGGCAAACAGCTCGGGGGTCATGAAGTGGGAGCAGGAACAGGTGGCCAGATAGCCCCCGTTTTTCACCAGACGCATGCCCCGTAAATTGATTTCCCGGTAGCCGGTCACTGCCTTTTTCACCGAAGCCCGGGATTTGGTAAAGGCAGGGGGGTCCAGAATCACCAGGTCAAACCGTTCCCCTTCCCGCTCCAGCCTGGGCAGCAGTTCAAAGACGTCGTGACACTCAAACCGCACCCGGCCGCTCATGCCGTTGAGGGCTGCGTTGCGGGTGGCCTGATCCACCCCCAGCTGGGAGGCATCCACCCCCAGCACTTCCTTTGCCCCACCCTTGGCCGCATTGAGGGCAAAGGCTCCGGTATGGGTAAAACAGTCCAATACCTTCCCGTCCTTTGCCAAGGGCTGAATGGCCAGGCGGTTGTATTTCTGATCCAGGAAAAAGCCGGTTTTCTGCCCCTCTGCCACGTCCACCAGATAGCGTATCCCGTTTTCCACAATCTCCACCACAGGGTCAAAGGGAGGGGACAAAAAGCCCTTGACCCGCTCCATGCCCTCTTTCAGGCGCACCTTGGCGTCGCTGCGCTCATAGATGCCCCGGATGGCAATGCCGTCCTCTGCCAGCACTTTGACCAGAATGTCCAGAATGGCCTGTTTCAGCCGGTCAATCCCTAAGGCCAGGGACTCCACCACCAGCACGTCGGCAAACTTGTCCACCACCAGGCCGGGCAAAAAATCTGCCTCTCCAAAAATAATCCGGCAGGAGGAGGTGTCCACCGTATCCTTGCGGTACTGCCAGGCTGCCCGCACACGTCTCTCCAGAAAGGCCCCATCGATCACGGTATCTGCCTTCCGGGACAGCACCCGCACCGCAATGGTGGAGGCCCGGTTGAGGAAGCCCACCCCCAGGGGATAGCCGTTGTAGTCCTCAATGCGCACCAGATCGCCATCGGCAGGACTGCCCGCAATCTCGCCAATTTCATTGTCATAAATCCAGGGGCCGCCTGCCTTGAAGGCCCGGCCCTCTCCCCGTCTCAGCCGGATGGCAGCGGTATCAGCCATAAGTCCGTTCCTCCCTGTGTATCATACGCTGTGCTTTACCCGGTCATGCTCCTCCGCCCGCTTGGCGTTGTTGAACCGGTCCAAAGTCCCCACCAGATAGCCGGTAATCCGGCGAATCCGCTCAAAAGGTACCCCATCCCCCTCGGTGCGTCCGCAGCCGGGACAGCGATCCCCAATGATACCGGAAAAACCGCACACCGGGTCCCGGTCTACAGGGTGGTTCACCGAGCCGTAACCGATGCCGCTCTCCTTCATACAGCGGATGACCTGTTCAAAGGCCTCCAGGTTCTGGGTGGGGTCGCCATCCATCTCAATATAGCTGATGTGTCCGGCGTTGGTCAGCCCATGGTAGGGGGCCTCCAGCTGGATTTTCTCATAGGCGGAAATGGGATAGCACACCGGCACATGGAAGGCATTGGTATAGTATTCCCGGCCGGTAATCCCCTCGATGCTGCCAAAGCGGGCCTTGTCCAGACGTACAAAACGGCCGGACAACCCCTCTGCCGGGGTGGCCAGCAGAGAGAAATTCAGCCCCCGCTGTACACCCTCGGCATCCATTCTGGCCCGCATATGGGAGACAATCTCCAGACCCAGCGCCTGGGCCTTTTCGCTCTCCCCGTGATGCACTCCCAGCAGGGCCTTCAGGGTTTCCGCCAGGCCGATGAAGCCCACCGACAAGGTGCCGTGTTTCAGCACTTCCCGCACTTCATCCTCCCAGCTCAGCCCTTCGCTGTCCAGCCACACCCCCTGTCCCATCAGGAAGGGGAAATTGTACACATGCTTGCGGCACTGGATTTCAAAGCGCTCCAGCAGCTGATCCACGCACAGGTCCATCATCCGGTCCAGAGACTCAAAGAAGATGTCCACATCTCCCCTGGCCTTCAGGGCCAGCCGGGGCAGATTGATGGTGGTAAAGGACAGGTTGCCCCGGCCGTTGCAGATTTCCCGGCTGGGATCATATACGTTGCCGATGACCCGAGTACGGCAGCCCATATAGGCAATTTCTGTCTCAGGATGGCCCGGCTTGTAGTATTGCAGATTAAAGGGGGCGTCAAGAAAGGAAAAATTGGGGAAGAGCCGCTTGGCGGAGCACCGCATGGCCAGCTGGAACAGGTCATAGTTTGGCTCTCCCGGGTTGTAGTTGACCCCCTCCTTCACCCGGAAAATCTGGATGGGAAAAATGGGAGTCTCCCCTCCCCCCAGTCCGGCCTCGGTGGTGAGCAGCAGATTTTTCATCACCATGCGGCCCTCCGGAGAGGTGTCCATACCGTAGTTGATGGAAGAAAAGGGGGTCTGCGCCCCTGCCCTGGAGTGCATGGTATTCAGATTGTGGATGAGGGCCTCCATGGCCTGATAGGTGGCCCGGTCAGTCTCCTTTACGGCCCGCTCTTGGGCAAAGCGCTGGGCCTGCTTTACCACATCCGGGTTCCCGAAGCGCTCTCCCAGGGCTTCCTGCTCAGCCGCAAAATAGGCCTCATCCCCTGCCAAAGTGGGGTACAGTCCCTGTTCCTCCCGGATGCGGGTCATTTGCTCTTTCAGTGCTCTCTCCGGGTCATCCACCCCTGCCAGCAGCATCAAGGCCCGGGCCAGATTCTGACGGTATACCCGCTGAAAGGTTTTGCGCACCCCGTCTGCCATACCGTAGTCAAAATTCACCACACTCTGGCCGCCGTGCTGGTCATTCTGATTGGACTGGATGGCAATACAGCACAGGGCGGCATAGGAGGCAATGTCATTTGGCTCCCGCAGGGCGCCGTGGCCAGTGGAAAACCCTCCTGCAAAGAGCTTTTGAATGTCAATCTGGCAGCAGGTGGTGGTCAGGGTGAGGAAGTCCAGGTCGTGGATGTGGATATCCCCTTCCCGGTGGGCTTTGGCGTGGTCCGGGTTGAGCACAAACATATCGTAGAACTGCTTGGCCCCCTCTGAGCCGAATTTCAGCATGGAACCCATAGCGGTATCCCCGTCAATATTGGCATTCTCCCGCTTAATGTCGGAATCTCTGGCAGCAGAGAAGGTAATATCCTCATAGGTTTTCATCAGCCGGGTATTCATCTCTCTGGCCCGGCTGCGCTCCTCCCGGTAGAGGATATAGGCCTTGGCAGTCTGGATATAGCCATTGTCCATCAGCACCCGCTCCACCAGATCCTGGATGTGCTCCACGTCGGGCTGGCACTCCCCTTCCACCTCCAGAATGGAGAGTACCTCGTCAGCCAGCCGGCGGGCTTCCTCCTCCTTGCCTGGCTTATAGGTGGCCTGGAATGCCTTGTCAATGGCTTCGGCAATTTTGTCCTCGTTGAACTCTGCCAGCCGCCCGTCCCGCTTTCTGATTTTGCTGAGTGTCATAGTGCTCCGTTCCTTTCTCCGCTACCACAAACAATTACAGTCCGTTATATTGCGACACAATATATTGTGCCTCTCCTTTTCGTGCAAGCACAATCATACAGTATCTTGGGATATCCGTCAAGGCACAAAACAAAAAGCCCGTCCCAAAAGCGGGACGTGCTTTTTGGCTGTTTCGCTGATTTTCTTCCCGGTCTTACAATAACACCAGGCCGTATTTTTGGGACATCTCCTGTAAAAAATCCTCTTCCAGATCTCCGGTACCATCCCAGAAGGCCCTCCCCTGGTAGCGCCGCAGGGCACCCTCCAGCAGTTCAGGCACATCAGACCACAGGCACAGGGCATCCTTTACCACATACTGATTTTCGGCAAAGATGTCCAGATCATCCTCTTCCAGAATGGCAATTTTCAATGCCCCCTGGGGGGAAACTTCCTCCGCCACCAGAATGTCCTCTATCAAATCGGGGGTACACTGGATGGTCTCCCCCACATCCACGTCAGGCGTGATAAACCGGGCCTCCTTCTCACTGGCGCAGGGGATCACATCGGGGTCACATTCCGGTGGAACAAACTGAGAAAAGTCCACCCTCTCCACAGCCTGTCTCAGTGCGGCAATGTGGGCAGGGGTGGTACCGCAGCATCCGCCAAATATTCTGGCTCCCGCCTCCGCCCACGGCGCTGCCCAGGCTGCCAGCTCCTCCGGGGTATAATAGTTCCCCGGCAGACCGGCAGAGGGTTTTACCAGAAGGGGTACCGTGGCATACTCTCTCAGCCGGGCCAGCTGCTCCGCTGCATGTGCCGGTTCAGTGCAGTTCAGGCCGAAGGCAGACACCCCCATCCCCTGCATTACAATGAGGGCCGCCAGCACATCGGTACCTGCCGGGGTACGTCCCTCATCGTCACAGGTAAAGGACACCCATACCGGCTTGTCCGACACGCCCCGACAGGCCAGCACCGCTGCCCGGGCTTCCGCCATATTGGTCATAGTCTCCAGGAAAAAGAGATCCACCCCCGCCGCTTCCAGTGCGGCAGCCTGCTGGGTGTAAACCGCTACCATCTCCTCAAAGCTGTCCTTGCCAAAGGGGATCAGCTTCAGGCCGGCAGGGGCTAAATCCCCTGCCACCAGCACGCCTTCCCCGGCGGCCTGGCGGGTCAGCTCCACCAGACGGCGGTTATACGCCTCCACCCTGTCGGCCACACCATATGGCTCCAGAGCGGGCGCAGTGGCCCCAAAGGTGGGCGCCAGCAGCACCTGGCTGCCGGCAGCAACATAGGCCTGCTGAAGTGCCAGCACCACCTCCGGATGCTCCAGCGCCCACTGTGGGCTGCATGTACCGGCAGGCATTCCCTGGGCGATCAGCTGGGTTCCGGTTGCGCCGTCCATCAGACAGGGTAAGGGGATAGAACTGGTGTCCATGGCTGTTTGCTTCCTCCTGATCGTGAATTTCCCAATCATTCATTGGGCTGTATTATAGCACAGCGGATCAAATCAATGCAAGTCCAAAAGAAAGCGGGGCGCTTTGCAAAGCGCCCCGCTTGATCTATTCTGCTTTTTGCAGGGCCAAAAAGGCCTGGATGATTGCCTCCCCTTGGCCCTTCCCCTGATCAAAGTCCACATAGGGATTGTAGAACCCCTCCAGTTCGTCGTGCATCGCCTTGGCCTGGGCCAGGGAATCCACAGCCTCCTCCAGCAGAGCGGCTGTCACCTTGCCGGCAAAGCGCAGCCGGCCCCGGTTTCGCTTGAGCAGCTCCTGATCCACCATGGTATCCAGCTTGATCCGCCGGTAGGCCCGGTAGGGCCAGCTCTGCCTGTCGTTGGAGGTGACAAAAGCCAGAGACAGGTGGGGAATCAACAGATGGGCCATCCGGTCCGGGAACAGGGGATCCGGACAGGCAATCACATCATATCCCGCTGCCATCGCACCGGCAGCCAGACCGGTGAGCATGGGGTGGGCCAGATGGTAGGGATCGGACAGCTCATAGACCCGGTCGCACTGGGCGGCTACCGTCCCCCATTCACAGCGCACCCCTTGCCAGGTGACTGCCCCCAGGAAGCGCTGTACCGACTGCCCCTCGCCAACACCCTGTCGCTTGCACTCCCGGGAGAGCATTCCCTTCACCCGTTTGGCCATCCTGGCCTCCAGCTCAGGGGTGAGCAGCAGCACCCGCCCGTCCTCCAGCAGCTGAGCTGCTGCGGTCAGGCAGCGGTAAGCCCGTTGATAGCAGGCCTTATAGCCCGTCATACACCCCTTCAGCTGTTCGCCTACCTGACGCAGCCCTTCCGGGTCATAGCAGGCCCCCAGATTGACATAGTGCTCTATCAGGCCGGGATACCTGGGTTCCACCACATGGGTGGGTGCAACCCAAAGCCACCTGGGATTTTTGCAGACTTATTCCTGCTGGCCGCTGTTTCTCTTATCCTCCAGCAGACGGGCTTCCATCTCCTGGCTGCGGGGATCAATGTACTCGTGGCCAAACTGGCCGGTGCTCTCCTTCAGCTTGTAGGCCTCATTGGCATACTTGATGAATTCCGCATCATTCTGTTTCTCCTCGGGGATGTATGCCTGCCCCTTCTGGCGCTTCCGCAGATTGAAGTGCTGCATCCGGTTGCGCAGGAAGGCGGCCTGGCGGCTCATCTCATGGCTGGAGGCGTCGGACTCCTCACTGATGGCGGCGTTGCTGGTGGCCGCCTCCGTAATCTGGGAAACCGAGTCGGCAACATGGCGCACGCTCTCCAGCTGCTCGGTGGACAGGCCGGAAACCTCTTCCACGATCTTGACGATCTTGGCAATCTTGCTGTTGATCTCCTCAAAGATGGCTGCAGATTCGGTGGCAATGGCAGTACCCTCATCGGTCTGGGCAATGCTGTTTTCAATGAGCATCCGGCTTTCACGGGCAGCCTCGGTGCTCTTCATGGCCAGGGCACGCACCTCGTCGGCCACCACGGCAAAGCCCTTACCGGCAGCGCCTGCCCGGGCGGCCTCGATGGCGGCGTTCAGGGCCAGCACATTGGTCTCAAAGGTAATGTCGTCAATGACCTTCATCACGGTGGCAATCTTCTTGGATGCCTCCCGCATATGGTTGACCGAGTCAAAGAGCACCTTCATATGCTCATTATTGGTCTCCAGATCGGCCTCAATGGCCTTGGTAATCTCATAGGCGGCCTGCGCCTTTTCATCATTGTCGTGGATCAGGTCGCTGACATGCTTCATTTCCTCGGACAGGCTGTGAGCGGCGGAGGCCTGGGCCGTGGTGCTCTCGGCCAGCAGGTGGCTGGCGTTGGCAATCTCGCTGGCGCCTGCGGCCACGGAGTGGGCCGATTCGATGATCTCGTTGAACATCACGTCGTTGGACTGCACCAGACGATACAGGCTCTTGCCCAGGCTGTCCCGGCGGGAACGGATGGTGACAAAGGCGGTCATGTCACCGTCGGCAATGCGCTTGACCACTTCCACGTTTTCCTTGGTATTGTCGGCCATGGTGCGGAAGGCCGCAATCATCAGGCCCACCTCATTGTCCTCATTCTCCTTCTCAATTTTGGCGAACTTCTCATCCATGTCAAAGTCCACCGCACCCAGGGAGAGGTGATTGGCCCAATCGGCTACCATCATCACGGGAGCGGCAATCTGATTGGCCAGCCGCTTGGCATACAGGACGGAAATCACGTTCATGGCGCCAACCACCAGAATGATGCAGACAATCATCAACGTAATCACCAGATCAAAGGTCCTGGTAACGGCTTGGCCCTCTGCCG
>CALWOK010000212.1 GCA_944383125.1 uncultured Flavonifractor sp. | reverse complement strand
GTCACCAGCACCGACAGACAGACCGTCAGGTCAGTCTGATTTGGCTCCGGCGTTGCCGCCGGACGGGGGGTGGGCTGAGCGGTGGGCTGGGGGGTGGCCGGGTTGAGCTGCTTCATATAGTCGTTGTACCGGTCCCGCATGGAGTTCTCCGCATACTGGACAAACTCGCTGCCCAGCCGCTGCTGCCCGTTGGTAATGCGGATCAGGGTGCCGTAATTGGTGGGGGTGTAGCTGTACCCCAGGCCAAAATACCCGCACACCGCCACCGCCGGTACAAAAACCCAACCATTGCGGTACACCGCCCGCATATTCAGGGGCTGCCCCTCCCGGTCCACACAGGTACCCCGGTTGACGTCAAAGGTAAGCAGGTTGTTCAGGCTGTACAGGGTGAGACGGTACTCGTCCCCCTCCCGCTCCTGTCCGTAGGACACCCCCAGATTGACCTTGGTTACCGTCCAGTCAAACGCGGTGTAGGGAATGTACAGCACCCCGCCAATCCAGGCAGGCATGGCCTCCACCGGCAAATTGGTCATCACGTCATTTTCCGCCAGCAAATAGATGTCAATCTGATCGGCCGACGCCCGGGGCAGCCCCAAAAGCAATACAATGGCACATAATACGGCCGCTATTTTCCTGCCACGGCCCATATGCCGCCCCCCTTTCTATGGTTTGCGCTCTATTATACCATGCTTCCCGCCGGGGGTAAAGGAGAGGCGGCCTCCTCCCTGTACCAGAAAATTTTTCTGCCTGCGGGGGAACTTTTCGTTCTGTGCCGCCGTCCAATAGTGCGATCACAAATCAAACACAGAAAAAAGGAGCTTTTTGCTATGAATCGTCGTCTGATTGCCCTGGCCCTGGCCGGTACTCTTTCCCTGGGTATGCTCACCGCCTGCGGCGGCGGCACCGACAACACCCAGACTTCCCCCTCCCCCTCCGCCCCGGTGGTGGAGAGCACCACCCCCGCTCCCGAGTCCTCCGCCCCCGTCACCGAGGAGTCCCCCGATGCCCTGCCCGAAACCACTCCGCCCACCCAGGAGTCCTCCACCCCGGAGCAGGAGCCTTCTGCCAAGCCCACCACGGCTCCCACTGCCAAGCCCACCACCAAACCTACCGCCACCCCCAAGCCTGTGGCAACCCCCAAGCCCACCGCTACCCCTGCCCCCACCCCCACTGCCACTGCCAAGCCCCAGGTGGATGTGGTGGCCTCTGTGTGGACCGATATCTCCAAGCTGAATCTGCCCAAGCTGATGGCCCTGGACAGCGCCACCCTCTCCTCCCTCTACGGCATCAACGCCTCTGACCTGGTGAGCTACCAGTGCATGATCCCCACCATGGCGGTACACGCCACTGAGTTTTTCGTGGCTGAGGTGAAGGACGGTAAGATGGATGCCGTCAAGGCGGGCATTGCCAAGCGTCAGGCCGACCTGGTGGCCCAGTGGTCCCAGTACCTGCCTGAGCAGCTGGAGCTGGTGGAAAACTATAAAGTAGTCACCAGCGGCAACTATATCCTCTTTGCCGTCAGCGATCAGGTGGATCAGGCCGTTTCTATTTTTAATGGCTATACAAAGTAATACTTTCAGGGTATAATACCCTGTGCGAGCGCCCGGCAGGGCTGCCTGCCGGGCGCTTTGCCTGAGTTCCGGAAAGAGAAGGTGAGTCTTTGGTCTTTTCCAGCCTGTATTTTCTGTTTTTGTATCTACCCATCGTATTACTTGTCTACTATATTACCCCCCTGAGCTGGCGCAACCCCTGGCTTCTGGTGGTCAACCTGATTTTCTACGGCTGGGGCGAACCCCAATATATTGTACTGATGATTTTCACCATCGTGCTGGACTATTTTGCAGGTCTGGTGGTGGCCCGGTGCAAGGCCCAGGGGAATGACAGAGGTGCAAGGATTGCGGTGGCCGTGGCCCTGGTGCTCAATCTGGCCATTCTCTTCTTCTTCAAGTATTGGGATCTGGTGGCCAGAACCTTCCAGCACATTGGGGTGGACATGCCGGTACTCAATCTGGCGCTGCCCATCGGCATCTCCTTCTATACGTTCCAGACCATGACCTATCCGGTGGATGTCTACCGGGGAGATGCCCAGCTCCAGAGAAATATCATCCATTTCGGTACCTTTGTCACCCTGTTCCCCCAGCTGATTGCCGGTCCCATCATCAAGTACAAGGAACTGGCCGATCAGATGACCTACCGCACCCACTCTCCCGAACAGTTTGCCTCCGGCGTGCAGGTGTTTACGGTAGGACTGGCCAAAAAGGTGCTGCTGGCCAACAACATCGGCAAGCTATGGGATGTATACCTGGCCCTGCCTACTGAGGACCTTACGGTGGCCGGAGCCTGGCTGGGTGGGCTGGCCTTCTCCCTCCAGCTGTACTTTGACTTCTCAGGCTACTCCGACATGGCGGTGGGCCTGGGACGGATGCTGGGCTTTGAATTTTTGCGCAACTTCAACTACCCCTATATCTCCAAGTCCGTCACCGAGTTCTGGCGCCGGTGGCACATCTCCCTGGGTTCCTGGTTCCGGGAGTACCTGTATATCCCCATGGGGGGCAACCGGGTGGGGAAAGCCCGCCTCTTCTTCAACCTCTTCGTGGTATGGGCGGCCACCGGCATCTGGCATGGCGCCAGCTGGAATTTCCTGATCTGGGGCCTGTACTTTGCGGTATTGGTCATTCTGGAAAAGGCGTTTCTGGGCAAAGTGCTCCAAAAGCTGCCTGGGGCGGTACAGCATGTCTACACCCTGTTCCTGGTGCTGGTCAGCTGGGCCATCTTTGCGGTGGAAGACTTTTCCCATATGGGCATGTACCTGCGTGCCATGTTCGGCTTTGCTCCCGGCGGCCTTATGAATGGAGCGGTGGGATATTATTTCTCCTCCTTCCTGCCTATGCTGATCATCGGCTGTGTGGCCTCCACCCCTCTGGCGGCCAAGCTGTGGAGCAAGCTGCCTGAGAAAACCATGAAGGTGGTGCTGCCGGTGCTGCTGCTGGGCGGTCTGATCTTCTCCACCGCCTATCTGGTGGACGCCACCTATAATCCGTTCCTCTATTTCCGTTTCTGATGGGAGGTTGCGACCATGTCCAAAAAATACTGCATTTTTATCAGCACCCTGTTTTGTGCCTTTATCGGCCTGTTTCTGGTTGCCAATGCGGTGGCGCCCGATCAGGATTTTTCTCAGATGGAGAACCGCAAACTGGAGCAGATGCCTGCCCTGACGGCTGATTCCCTGCTGAACGGCAAGTTTATGTCCTCCTTTGAAACCTATGTTACCGACCAGTTTGTGGCCCGGGATTTTTGGGTGGATCTGAAGGCCCGGAGCGAAAAGGCCCTGGGCAAGCATGAAAACAATGATATCTATTTTTGCGATCAGGACACCCTGATTGCCCGGTTTCAGCAGCCTGACGGGCAGAAAATGGCCACAGATCTGGGCTATATCAATACCTTTGCCCAGAATGCAGGCATTCCCGTCACCTTCGGTCTGATCCCCACCCAGGCCTGTGTCTGGGCCGACCGTCTGCCGGAGGGGGCGCCCAACGCCAGCCAGACAGCCATCATGGACCAGGCCAAGGGGAGCACCACCGCTGCCACCTGGGCCGATCTGTACACCCCCCTGTGGGAGCATCGGGATGAGGATATTTTCTACCGCACCGACCACCACTGGACCAGTCTGGGCGCCTATTACGGCTATACCGGTCTGGCGGATGCGCTGGGCTTTGAGCCGGTTCCTCTGGACACCTATACCAAGACGGTCCGCTCCACCGACTTCTATGGTACCGTCTTTTCTTC
>CALWOK010000211.1 GCA_944383125.1 uncultured Flavonifractor sp. | reverse complement strand
TTCAGCTTCCCGATCACCTCATAGTCATTGGCATAACTGTATGTACTGCCGGTGGCCTCCCGTACCTTCTGGAGGGTGTCCACGATCACGAGCCTGGTATCCTTGTGCGCTCGGATAAAATTGGTGAGCTGCTGATCCAGGCCGTCGTTCAGGGGCTTGGCTCTGGTGGCAAAATAGAGGTTGTCCACCGACTCCACCCCGAACATACGGAACATCCGGCGCTGCAAGCGGCTCTCATCATCCTCCAGGGCCAGATAGAGCACGGTACCCTGATGTACCTTACAGTCCCACAGTGTCTGTCCAGTGCTGACATGATAAGCAATCTGGGCCACCAGAAAGGATTTTCCTATCTTGGGCGCCCCCGCCAGAAGATAAGCCCCGGTATAGAGCAAGTTGTCCACCACCACAGACCGGCCTTGATAAGTCTGGTCCAGAAGCTCCCCCATGGTAACAATATGGAGGTAGAATGGGTCCCTCATGCGGAGCATTTTCCGGTAGATGACGTCCAATTCTTCCTCAGATGGGTTGCTTTCTGCCCTATCCTCTGATATATTGATATTGGTTTCTTGAGAGATCGGCTGTCCCCCGTCTGCGCCAACAGACGGATTTGGGACAGTCGTTTTCTTTTGGGCATCAGTCAGCATGGCTGCCCCCTCCCGTATGTTGGTTGATCCACTGAATCAACTTATCCTTGGGTACCAACTTTCGTTTGCCAATTTGGAGCGTAGGGAATTCTTCGGAATTCAAGAGCTGATAGGCGCCTGCTCTGGAGATCCCCAAAGTGGCTGCCAGCATATCTGCGTTCAAGATATCTGGCAGGGTGGTGTAGGCTTCGAGTTTCATTATTGTGACTCCCTTCTGAATTCATTTGCTCAAGTGGTTTATACTTGACACAATAATTTTATAGTGATAAAATCAGTCTGTCAAGATTATAAGACTATGATATAATTAAAATCAGTATTTCATATCAGATAGGGAGGAATACTATGAAGTCTCCAGTTTTTCCCTACACACCAAGAGAGGCGGAAAAAGCAGGGATTCAAAACCGGGTGGAGATCAATCGCACATGTCTGTTTGCCCGTAGGTTGGCACAACTGCGTGCGGAACAGAAATTGTCCCAGCAGAAGTTGGCAGATATGCTGGAAGTCTCCAAGTCTACAATCAGCTTGTATGAAACAGGGGACACTGTACCGGATGCCAAAATGATTGTGCGGATGTGCGAAATCTTCGAAGTCAGCTGTGACTATTTTCTTTGCCAGTCTGACTACCGGAAGGAGGAACAAGCTCAGCAGACCATCGAGGATCTTGGCTTGTCCCAGCAAACGGGACAAAAACTCAATGACCTTGATTTGTTTACAGCGGAGGGACAGAGCAAACATGTCACCCTGCCTTTCTCCCCTAAGGGCGTTTTTAACCGTCTGTGTGAGGATGACCGATTTAATACGCTGATGAGGCTCTTGGGAGCGTGCTATCAGATGCAAATTGCTGCTGCCAGAACAGATGGGATGGATCATAAAGAGGTTTCCAAGCTGGAAGTCATTGGCTGTCGCCAGATGCTGACCACTATTGGAGAAGTCAGTGTTCCTATGGGCGAACTGGCCGAGGTCTACCTGCAACGAGCCAGTGAACTGCTGAAGGAGATGGTCAGAGACTTTCCCACAGAGGACCCGGAGACAGGGGAAGAATACCATATCAGTGTGCAGGGTAATGTGTTTCATCCCCTGAACCAGATGAACAGCTTCCTTTCACCGGAAGCCTATGAAACTCGGTAAGATTGGCAAGAGGAGCAAGCACTCTGGCCTTTCTGATAAACGAAATTGATATGGTTGACCTTTCGTGTCAGCCGAAGGAGGAATTTTATGCCCAAAAAACGCCCCAATGGCGAAGGCACCCTGCGGAAACGCAAAAACGGCCTTTGGGAGTGTATGATGATGGAAGGGTTTCAACCCAACGGAAAAAGAAAATACAAGAGCTTTTATGGAAGAACCCAGAAGGAAGTCCGGCAAAAAGTCAAGGAATACAAGATGGCGCTGGAGTGTGGCCTGGATCTCACAAAAGAATTTACGTTTGGTCAGTGGTCTCAGACCTGGTATGAAGGGTATAAAAACCAGGTCTCGGCAACTACCTATGAGAGCTATCGGTATACACTAAAAATTCTCAATACCACATTTGGGAAAAAGAAGCTCAAAGCCATCAGGGTTTCCGACGTTGAGACATTTTTAAAGGAGCTGACCAAGGATGGCACCCATCAATCACTGGCATCCAAGTGCCGTGGTATGATGTTTCAGATCATGAAGAAGGCTCAGGCCAACGACTTGATTCTGAAGAATCCTGTCGAACTGGCAGACAAACTGAAACAGGCACCGGTACAAAATAAAAAGGACTCCTTCACAGCGGAAGAAGTCCAGGCATTATTTCGGTATCTGCCACAGGATAAGATCGGAAACAGCATTCGGTTGCTTCTGCTTACCGGGATGCGCAGCCAGGAGCTGCTGGCATTGGAGGCCACACACATGGAAGCTGATGGCTCCTGTATCCATATCCGACAAGCGGTGAAACAGGTTAAAGGGACGGTATTCGTTGGCCCGCCTAAGAGTGCCAGCAGTGCCAGGGATATACCGATTCCCCAGGCCTATCGAGGGATGGTATCAGATCTGCGACAGGAGTGCAGTCCGTATCTCTGGACGGGAAAGAGCGGCGACAAGCCCTGCAATCCCACCAATTTCCGGGACAAGTTTCAGACGGCTGTTGCTGCGGTACCCAATGTGCGGAAGTTGACACCTCACGCCTGCCGCCATACCTTTGTCAGCCAGCTCCAGGCTCAGGGCATCCCTTTGGAGACCATCCAGAGTCTGGCCGGACATGCTCAGATTGATATGACGGAGCACTATCTCCATGTACAGGACGGGGTAAAAACATCCGCTGTGGAGCGCATGGCAGACCTCATCCTGGGCCAGTAAAAGGAGAGATATGTAATAGTGTATTTTAGATACAAATGGTCTCCATCAGTCCATGGTGTGCCATCGTCATTCTGGTACGGTTCTGGTACGCATTCTGGTATATCAGCTCATACAAAAAATGTAAATCATTTTTTCGGGATAAAAGCATGAGAAAAATCCTGAAATCTTTCGATTTCAGGATTTTCTTGGTGGAGATAAGCGGGATCGAACCGCTGACCTCTTGAATGCCATTCAAGCGCTCTCCCAGCTGAGCTATACCCCCGATTCAGTTGTTTGTTGTTCGCTTTTGTTTGGTGTTGGGCGACTCAACGATGCATATTATAGCCTGTCCTGCCAGACTTGTCAACAGCTTTTTTGATTTTTTTCAAAAAAATTTTTTACAGTGTCCGCAGCTCCTGGTTGGGAGGCTGCACAGCCCCCCAACCAGTGCTAAAAACGCCGTTAATACGCATCATTTCTGGATATAACAGCCATCAATGTTCTTGGCTATCTTCTGTCTGTTTGCTCTGCATCTCTGGCCCGGTGGGTGCTCCGGTACGAAAGCGGTTGAACGCCTCCAGCAAACTGGCAGGCGAAACTGCATCATTCTCTGTCTGGAGGAACTTTTTAATCAAGAAGATAAGCGCAACAGCCGTCACTCCAAGCAGGGTGTCCAGAGAGGTGGAATGGCTCACCACCAGCTGGCGGGCAATGGCGAATAAAAGCACATCCGTCACTGCCCGTGGAGTATGTAGGATGAGCATCTTCACAAACTCCAGTCCTACAACAACGGTCATCGTGCTGGCAAAAAACTCAGTCAGGCTAAATTTCCCTATAGAGAGGTAGTTCAGAGAGTCCGTGGCCGTCAGAATCATTTGTAATACCGTTACCAACAGAATAAAGACAGCAATGGTCAGCTCCAGGGTCCAGGCAATTTTCAGCAGTGTGCCTACAACTTTATTTTGCTTCATGACAGCCTCCTTTTTGCAGAACAGCCTTTAAAGGCATTATAACCGAACTTTGGCATCTGCGTCAACATTTCCAGGTATAAGCTGTACAACTTTGGACAGACTGGTAAAAAGTCGTTGACTGACCTGAGAAACTATGCTATGATGGCGTTAGTTGAAAAGGGAGTAGTTTAAAAGTCATTCCGTCAACATCACGGTCGTCTGGACCTGGCGGTATGCACCCATGTGGTAACAAGACTTTTCGACAACTGTCGCATATGATCCGGCAGTTGGCGGAGGGTCTTTTTTTCATGCCTCCGCCATGGAAACTTCATGTAAGGAAGGGAAAGGTATGACAGACGCTTATTACCGCAAAACACCCCAACAGGCGCTGGAGGCCCAGCAAGCCTCCGCCAGCGGCCTGTCTGAGCAGGAGGTGCGCCGCAGGGCAGAGCAGTACGGTCCCAACAAACTCTCTGAGGGCAAAAAAAAGAGCACCCTCCAGGTCTTTGCCGAACAGTTCAAAGACCTGCTGGTGATCATCCTCATCATTGCCGCCATCATTTCCGCCGTGTCGGAAAATGTGGAGAGTACCATTGTTATTTTTGCAGTGCTCATCCTCAACGCCATTTTGGGTACCGTCCAGTACCTCAAGGCGGAAAAATCCTTGGAAAGTTTAAAAGCCATGTCCTCTCCCACAGCAAAGGTACTCCGGGGCGGAGTACGGGTGGAAATCCCCTCTGCCGATGTGGTACCCGGCGATATCGTTCTGCTGGAGGCAGGCGACATGGTGGTTGCCGACGGACGTATTTTGGAAAATTTCTCCCTGAAGGTAAATGAAAGCTCCCTCACTGGCGAGAGCGAAGGAGTAGACAAGACTGACGAGGCCATCCACGCCGACCAGGTAGCCCTGGGCGATCAGAAAAATATGGTATTTTCCGGCTCCCTGGTCACCTATGGACGGGCCACGGTGCTTGTCACCGGCACCGGAATGAACACGGAGTTGGGCAAGATTGCCGCCCTCATGAACCAGACCCAGCAGCGCAAAACCCCGTTGCAGCAAAGCCTGGACAGCTTTTCCGCCAAGCTGGCCATTGTCATTATGGCCATCTGTGCGGTGGTGTTCGCCCTGTCCATTTTCCGCACCGGCATGGAAGTGCTGGACTCCCTGATGTTTGCCGTGGCCCTGGCGGTGGCCGCCATCCCGGAGGCCCTGTCCTCCATTGTCACCATTGTGCTGGCGATGGGTACCCAGAAAATGGCCAAGCAAAACGCCATTATCAAGGATTTGAAGGCGGTAGAGAGTCTTGGCTCGGTGTCTGTGATTTGCTCGGATAAGACAGGCACTTTGACCCAGAACAAAATGACCCCTCAAAAGGTATACGCCGACGGCTCTTTGCTGGAGGGGGACGATCTGGAGCTGGTGAACGACGTCCAGCGCCTGCTGCTGAAAGCCGCCCTGCTGGCCAGTGACGCCACCAACAACCAGGAGACCGGCACCTCCATCGGCGATCCCACCGAGGTGGCCCTGGTGATGCTGGGTGAAACATTCGGCGTGGACGAGGAGAGCTACCGTGCCCAGCACCCCCGGTTGGGCGAGCTGGCCTTTGACTCCGACCGCAAGCTGATGAGTACCCTCCACGACATTGACGGCACCGCCACCCTCTTTACCAAGGGCGCCATTGATGTACTGCTGGACCGCTCCAAGTGGCTGCTCACCCGCCAGGGAAAGGTGGAAATGACCCCTGAGCGAAAAGAGGAAATTGCCCGGGTCAATATGGAGCTGTCCATGGAGGGTCTGCGGGTGCTGGCCTTTGCCTGTCGGGAGCTGGATTGCGTCCGGCCCCTTACGCTGGAGGATGAGCAGGACTTTACCTTCATTGGCCTGATCTCCATGATCGACCCGCCCCGGCCTGAGGCCATTCAGGCGGTGGCCGACGCCAAGCGTGGCGGCATCCGTACCATTATGATTACCGGCGACCACAAGGTGACCGCCTCCGCCATTGCCCGCCAGCTGGGGATTTTCCAGGATGGGGACGAGGCGGTGTCCGGCGTGGAGCTGGATCAGATGAGCGACGCCGACCTGGATGTGCGTCTGCCCAAGATTTCGGTCTATGCACGGGTATCTCCTGAGCATAAAATCCGCATTGTCAACGCCTGGCAGCGCCGGGGCAACATTGTCTCCATGACGGGCGACGGCGTCAACGACGCCCCCGCCCTGAAAAAGGCGGACATCGGCGTGGCCATGGGCATCACCGGCACCGAGGTATCCAAGGACGCCGCCTCCATGATCCTGGCAGACGACAACTTTGCCACCATTGTGCGGGCAGTGGTCAACGGCCGCAGCGTATATGCCAACATCAAAAATGCCATCCAGTTTTTGCTCAGCGGCAATACCGCCGGTATTTTCTGCGTGCTCTATGCCTCTCTGATGGGGCTGCCGGTTCCTTTCCAGCCGGTACACCTGCTCTTTATCAACCTGCTTACCGACTCTCTGCCCGCCATCGCCATCGGCATGGAGCCTGCCCGTAAGGGGCTGCTGGACCAGAAGCCCAGAGATCCCAAGGAGCCTATCCTCAACCGTCCTCTCCTCTCCCGGATTGGCGGTCAGGGCCTGCTCATTGCCATTGTCACCATGATTGCTTTCTACCTGGGCTATCAGGGCGGGGACGCCGTCCTGGCTTCCACCATGGCCTTCTCCACCCTCACCCTGGCCCGGCTGTTCCACGGCTTTAACTGCCGGGGGAGCGAGTCCATTTTCCGTCTGAAATTCTCCAGCAACAAGGCCTCCATTGCCGCCTTCTTTGCCGGTGTTGTGCTGCTGATGCTGGTACTCTTTACCCCCGGTCTGAAGGGGCTGTTCCTGGTATCTTCTGCGTTCAGCCTGACCAATCTGGGGGAGATGATCGGACTGGCTCTGCTGCCCACCGTAGTAATTCAGATCGTCAAGGTAATTGCCGGATTGGGCAAGGAAAAAGACTGATATACACCGCCAGAAGGGCCTGCTGCACCCAAGCAGCAGGCCCTTCCTTTTCAGAAAAAACCGGGGTGCGGTGTTCCCACCGCACCCCTTACAGGATCGGAGGCCGGTTATCCTCTCTCCTTTCGCCTTTCGCCAGAGGGTGAGCTCACCCGGCACCGGCTTAAAAGGAGATGCAAAACCAGGACCCATCCGGTCCGCTCTTAGTATGTCCCGTTCTTCCCAAAGAAATCAGGAAAAAATCGGTATAGGCCGGGACTGAATTGCCCAAACTGGACATAGGATGCTATGAGTTGGAATGGGTTTTTTAAGGAGGGATTGCCATGGGTGAGACAGCCAGAGGTTTCCGGCTGCGCCGGCGGGAGAGTGAACAGGAACAGGTCCGTCAGGCCCTGATGGACGGAGTGACCCAGACACGGCACCTCATTGCCCAGGCCTACGGCGGCTTCAATGATGCCAGCGACCCGGACCTGATTGACTCCTATGTATTTGAAATCAATGCGCTCCAGGCCAGGCACAGCTACCTGCTGCGGCAGCTGAAGCAGCTGGAGGGGGAGCAGCGGACTCCTTTGGGGGAGGCATAGCCGGGAAGGGAGAGGATGGCGGTGCAGAGTGTCCTGAACGCCCTGCCCTGGGTGGTGGGGGGATTGATGCTGGTCCTGCTGCTGGCAGTACTGCGCAAACCTCTGGGCTGGCTGGGCGGGCTGGCCGCCCGTACCGGGGTAGGGCTTGGTTTTTTATACGCTTTGAGCAGCATGGGCGGACTGGTGGGGCTTCATCTGGGGGTCAACCTGGTGAACGCCCTGGTGCTGGGTGTGCTTGGCGTCCCGGGCTTCGGGCTGCTGGTAGCCTTGGATTGGGCTTTGACATAGGACAAGAGCAGAGAGATCACTCCCGGAGCAGAACCAGCCGTTCTGCCCGGGAGTTTTGTCTGCATACGGAAAATTGCGAGAAATTGATCAACGGATTCCTCTGTGTTCACAGTTTTTTAAAATACATATCGTAAAATATAGCACACCGAATCAATGAGGAGTGGAATGACGTGAAACGACGTTTTGCGGCGCTGATGTGCGCCTTTTCCCTGTGTGCAGCCATGGTGGTACCTGTCTCTGCCGCCACGTTTGCCGATGTGCCGCCCGGAGCCTGGTATGAACCGGCCGTCAATGAGATGGTGGAAAACGGTATTATGACCGGCGTGGCAGAGGGTGTCTTTGCCCCCCTGGGCAATGTAACCCGGGGAGCACTTGTCACCGCCCTGTGGCGGATGGAGGGGGAGCCACAGGCAGCAGCCAAAGGGCATTTCCCCGATGTGGCCCCCGACGCCTGGTATGGGGACGCCGTGGACTGGGCGTATGAGGTGGGAATCATCAAAGGTACCGACAAGGGGCTGTTCAATGGCTCCGGTGTGCTGAGCCGTCAGGAGCTGGCAGTGATCCTGACCCGGTACGACAGCTTCCGGGGTACCACTGCGCTGGCCCAAGGCTCTCTGGAGCAGTTCCTGGATGCCGATGAGGCAGCCTCCTGGGCAAAGGAGGGACTGGCCCATGCAGTGGGCATGGGCTGGCTGGAGGGTTCTGACGACAAGCTCTCCCCCAAAGGGGCCACCAACCGGGCGCAGCTGGCGGTGATATTACAGCGGCTCACCATCGAGGCCGCAGGCTGAGCAGCGTACATGTATGGCAGGAAATTGAAAGGAGATCGTCCCAAGCATGGAAAATTCCAATCTCTTTATGTCCTACCTCCGGGTGACACAACATATGTCCCAGCAGTTCCGCAGCCATTTCGGACGGATGGATCTCACCTTTCCCCAGGCAATGGTGCTTACGGTTCTTGGAGAGGAGGGACCGGTCCCCATCAGCGCTCTGGCGGAGCGCACCGGCAGCGCCAACAGCACGGTCTCCGGTATTGTAGACCGGCTGGAAAAGCTGGGCCTGGCCAAGCGGCAGCGCAGCGAGCTGGACCGGCGGGTCATCTATGTATGCGCCACGGAGAAGTACGCCCAGCTGCGGGACAAGGCCTCCACCGACGTGGGGGACTACTTTGACTCCCTGCTGCGCACCATGCCGGAGGAGGACAGGGCGCTCATCGCCACCGCCCTGCGCAAGCGGGACCAGGCCCTGAGCCGGGAGGC
>CALWOK010000210.1 GCA_944383125.1 uncultured Flavonifractor sp. | reverse complement strand
TTGCCGATAATGGCCTTTTCCATGTTTTTTCCTCCTTAATAAGGTTATTGGTCGGGAGAGTTACCCATCGGGCCGGTATTGCTCTCGCGACTTGACCCGTCCGCCTCAAAACGCGGCGGACTGCGGTTCTAACAAAGGAATGGATGGCTGTCTCTTACAGCTTGATCTCAATCTCCACACCGGCGGGGAGCTCCAGGCTCATCAGGGCCTCGACGGTCTTGGGAGAGGGCTTGAGGATGTCAATCAGGCGCTTATGGGTGCGGCGCTCGAACTGCTCACGGCTGTCCTTGTACTTATGGACGGCCCGCAGGATGGTGACAACCTCCTTCTTGGTGGGCAGGGGGATGGGGCCGGACACGGAAGCGCCGGTACGCTTGGCGGTCTCCACGATCTTCTCAGCGCTCTGGTCGATGAGCTGGTGATCGTAGGCCTTCAGGCGAATGCGAATCATTTCTTTCTGAGCTGCCATGGTGTTGTTCCTCCTTGAAACATACGAAGTGGTTGCGCTTCAGCCGGGTCCACGGGGCTTCGGCGCCGGTCAGTTCCTCGCTTCGTACGGTGAGAGATTTCAGTACACGTCTCCGTGCGTATCACTCCGCGACATGAAGAAAACCGGCACAAGCAGGCCGGTTTACTCCCTGCGCAGCGATATACGCTGTGCACGGATCCCTCAGCCGCCCGATTCTAGCTCGGACATACTCCGCAGAAGTTACCTCGCAAGCGAGCAATCTCCTGCATCATCGCACAATGCACCCTAAGCAGGCGCTTAGATATAATAACCGATTCAACCTCCAAAGTCAAGGGATTTTCTCAAATTTTCTATGTTTTTCTTTGCAAAAGGGGATGCCGCCAAAAGCGGCACCCCCCTTTTCATTCCCATAGTCCTTATATCACTTCCGAGAGCACTTGTTTCATCTCTCCGGCATCCAATGCTGTACCGGTAAAGTGCTCCAGGGCCAGCACCGCCTGGTGAACCAGCAGGCCCATTCCATTGGATGTGGGATGTCCCCGGTGCCTGGCCTGCCGGAGCAGTTCGGTTTCAGCGGGGGCATAAATCAGATCCACCACCGGTACACCAGGTTTCAGTCCGTCCAGGAAGGAGAAGTCCTCAAACTGTCCGCCAGCCCCTTCCATGCCCAGGGAGGTGCAGTTGACCAGCACATCACAGCAGGCCCCTTCCCGATACAAGGTATCCCGGTCGAAGCCAGCGGGGCGCATCCGCTCGGGAGCATGGGCGCAAAGGGCTTCCGCCTTGTCCAGAGAGCGGTTGCACACCACCACAACCGCTCCAGCTTCCACCAGCTTGAGACAGACCGCCTTGGCAGCTCCCCCTGCCCCGAGAATCAGCACATGTTTTCCAGATGGGTCAATGCCGTCGTCCGCCAATGCCCGGAGAAATCCCGCTCCGTCCGTGTTATAGCCGTAAGCTTTTCCCTCCCGGATGCACACGGTATTGACCGCCCCGATGAGCTTTGCATCCCCGTCCAGCACGTCCATCAGGGGTACCAACTCCTCCTTGTGGGGCATGGTGGCGTTGAATCCGGCGTATCCGGCAAATTTGGCGCACTCCAGCCATTCCTTACAGCTTCCCCGTGGTACCGGCTGGCACAGATACACATAGTCCAGCCCCATGGCCTTGATCATGGTATTCTGAATCAGGGGGGACTTGGAGTGGCCCACCGGGTCCCCAATCACACACAGCTTGCGGGTGGTGTTTTTCACTTCTACCTTCATATCCGTTTCTCCCCGTTCCGACTCCGGCCGGTGATCCGGCAGGGCCGCATTGACTCCCAGGGCAATGAGCAGTCCCACAATGGTTTCAATCATCCGGGCGGCGGCATAGTAATACCGGGTGACTCCTGTTACCCCGGTAATGAGAATGACACAGGGCAGGATACAGGCCATGCCGCAGGCCGTAGGCCGCTTGATGAGCAGGCAGAGCCACACACCCGCCACACACACCACACCCAGCACCGGCAGTTTCACCCACGGGTCATCCAGCAGAGGCCCCATCAGCAGGGTGGCGGTACCCAGCGCACCGCCCACCATGACCCCAATCAGCCGGGAAATCCCCTGCTGAAAGGTCTGCCCCAGGGTACTCTGGGTGCAGATGATGCAGGCGATGCAGGCATAGAGGGGTCCCATCTGTCCCAGCACGCCCCCCAGCTCCTCCCGGTACAGCAGACCGAAGGGGACAAACAGGGCATAGGACAGCATAACCGATACGGCGGTCTTGATCACCCGCATACCAATGCGAGGCAGGGGGACAGTGTGTTTCATAGATTCTCCTTTAATATAATGCTTTACAGGCAGATACAGAGAAAGTCTCTGGTTTTCCCGTCACGATTGCTCCAGAAAATATCCCATAGCCGCCTCATATCCGTACAGCCCCAGGCCGCAGATCTGACCCACACAGGCAGGTGCCGTCACGCTCTTGTGGCGGAACTCCTCCCGCTGATGGATGTTGGATAGGTGTACCTCAATACAGGGTACCTCCACCGCCTTGAGGGCATCCAGAATGGCGATGGAATAGTGGGTATAGGCCCCGGGATTCATGATAATGGCATCATACACGCCCTCTGCTCCATGAATGGCGTCAATGATGGCCCCCTCATGGTTGGACTGAACACAATCTGCCGTGGCGCCGTGGGCAGCGGCAAACGCCTTCAAACGTTCGCACAGGCTTTCATAGCTATTCTGCCCATAAATCCCCGGTTCCCGCTTGCCCAGCAAATTCAGATTGGGGCCGTTGATGATGAGAAACTTCATGCCTCTTCCTCCCTGCGGTAGATGGCCGCAATCTGTTCCGCCGCCTCCTGCGCCGTATCGGTGTTGGAAATGGTATACTGAGCATAGGTTCGATAGAGATCAATGCGTTCTGTATAGAGCTTTCGCAGCTTTTGGCTGTCAGCTCCCACCAAAGGACGGTCAGAATGATCTTCCCTTAAAATGGCTTCCAGCGTACGGTCCCGGAAAAAAAGCACGCCGGTACCTCCCAGAGCAGCCATATTCTCCGGCCGCAGCACCATGCCGCCGCCGGTGGCAATGATGACGCCCCCCAGCCCGGCAGCCCGGCGGGCGGCAGCACTCTCCCGGTCCCGGAAGGCCGCTTCTCCCTCCTGGGCAAACAGCTGGGAAATGGTACACCCTGCCTCTTCTTCCACCATGGCGTCGGTGTCCACCAGGGGCATCTCCAGCAGCTGGGACAGCCGCTTTCCCACCGCCGACTTGCCGCAGCCCGGCATTCCAATGAGCACAATGTTCTTTTTCATGGGGT
>CALWOK010000209.1 GCA_944383125.1 uncultured Flavonifractor sp. | reverse complement strand
TTGAGGGTGGTGGCGGTGCTGGCGTCAAAACGAGCCATCAGCTCGAAAATTTCTTGATTGGTCATAGCTGCTCCTTTCGGAAAAAAGGCACCGGTTTGCACCGATGCCCGTTTTTTCCCATCTTACTCAGCGTGCTCCTCAATGTACTTCATCAGATCGCCCACAGTCTTCATGTTGGGCAGATCCTCGTCGGCGATGGTGACGCCGAAGGCCTCCTCCAGCGCCATGGACAGCTCCACGGCAGCCAGGGAATCGGCCTCCAGATCCTCAGCCAGGCGGGCGTCGGGAGTTACCTTGTCGGCGTCACAGCTCAGGGTCTCCACAATGATCTCTTTGATCTTCTCAAAATCCATGCCAAATGCTCCTCACAAAATGATTCAAAATTTTTAGTTAAATCATTTTACTTAAAAATTTTTAAATAAAATAATTTAAGCATATTGTAGCAGGCAGGAGGAATTTGTCAAGGGCTTTTGGGAAAATGTTTGGATGGGGAAAAAAGTTTGTCCATAAAGGATAAAAGCAGGGGCCGCAGAAGGGGACTTCTGCGGCACGCTGCTTATAACAGGGGGTAAGTAGCCGCCCGGACGGGCGGCGCTGGGATCAGCCCCAGCTGCAGCTGCAGCTGCTGCCGGAAGACTGGGAATCCTCCCACAGGGTGGTGGGGAAGGAGACATACACAGGCCAGCCGGAGCTGACGGCGTCCGACAGACGGGGCAGAATGGTGCTGCCGGTGTTGTCGGAGGTGTTGTTGTTGCAGCAGCAGCGACGGCAGCAGCAGCAACAACGGGACTGATTCTGATTGCAATACATGATAAAGGAACCCCCCGTTTCATATGCGGGAAAGCATCCCCGCATGACAGTATACGCTCTGGGGAGGGAGAAGGTGCCGCTGCTCTGGGTGCCAAAAAAGGGAACCGGAAAAAAATCAAAAGTGATATTGATAAATTTGAAAAAATGATGTATGATATGAGATACAGCCTTCCGTGAGGCGGCGCTTACAGAGCCGGCCTGCGGCAAGGCCGCACTAGTCGGGGAGTTAGCGGTGCCCTGTACCTGCAACCCGCTACAGCAGGGATGAATCCCGGCCCCCGGAACGATGTTGTGTCGTCTGACCCTGGTAAGCAGCGATGATGGATCGGTCCTGCGCAAGGTCGCACCGTGAACCGTGTCAGGCGGGGAACCGAGCAGCACTAAGCGGACCGTGATCTGTGCCGCAGGGGTTCCGCTCCTGAGCCGGCTGCCAGGGTAACGGGCATAACATAGTCTCCAAAGGTCGGTGTGCGGTCTTGCCATGTGCCGGACGTCAATGGGAGGGGTGAAGCGACGCGGACTTCCGCATCCTCCGCCCCTCCCTTTTATTATGATCCTGAGGTGAGCGGTGTGTACCAGGCACTTTACCGAAAATGGCGGCCCCGTACCTTTGACGATGTGGTGGGGCAGTCCCATATTACCGATACCCTGAAACGGCAGGTGGTAACAAACCGGCTGTCCCACGCCTATCTGTTTACAGGCACCAGAGGCACCGGCAAAACCACCTGTGCCAAACTTCTGGCCCGGGCTGTCAACTGTGAGCATCCGGTGGACGGCAACCCCTGCAATCAATGCCCCTCCTGCCTGGGCATTGAAAACGGCTCCATTCTGGACGTGCTGGAGCTGGACGCCGCCTCCAACAACGGTGTGGATCAGGTGCGGGCCTTGCGGGATGAGGCGGTGTACACCCCTGCCGCCGTCAGGAAGCGGGTGTATATCGTGGATGAGGTGCATATGCTCTCCACGGCGGCCTTCAACGCCCTGCTGAAGATTCTGGAGGAACCGCCTGCCCATCTGATGTTCATTCTTGCCACCACTGAGCTGCACAAGGTACCGGCTACCATCAAATCCCGGTGCCAGCAGTTTGCCTTCAAGCGGATTTTGCCCGGTGATATTGCCGCCCGCCTGGCCTATGTGGCCCGGCAGGAGGGGCTGGAGCTGAGAGGGGAGGGGGCCAACCTGCTGGCCCGTCTGGCCGACGGGGGGCTGCGGGATGCTCTGTCCCTGCTGGACCAGTGCGCCGTACCGGACGGCCCCATCGGGGAGCAGGAGGTGCTGGACGCCCTGGGTCTGGCGGGCAATCTGGAGACGGCCCGGCTGCTGGAGCAGGTGGGGCAGGGAGATACCCAGAGCGCTTTGGAAACCCTGGCCCGGCTGTATGGGGCAGGCAAAGAGATAGGCAGCCTGATGGGGGAGCTGTCCGCTCTGGTGCGGGATTTGCTGGTGCGCAAAACGGCGCCCAAGGGGGGAGCCGCCCTCCTGACCGGCGGATATGATGAGGCTACCATGGGACGGCTGTCCAATCTGTTCCAGTCCCCCCGGCTGGTGCAGATGCTGGCCCTGCTCCAGTCCGCCATTGCCGATCTGGCCCGCAGCGGCAACCGGCGTACCGATGCGGAGCTATGCCTGATCCGGCTGTGTGACCCGGCACTGGATGAAGGAATGGCCGCCATCCACGCCCGGCTGTCCCGGGTGGAGGAGCTGCTGGCGGGAGGAATCCCAACCGCCTGCGGGGTATCCCAGGCAAAGCCCAAAGCCCCTGAGCCCCAAGCCTCTCCCAAACAGGTGGAGGATGATACGCCCCCCTGGGAGGAGGAGGCCCCGCCCCTGCCGGAGGAACCGCCTTTGCCGGAGGAGCCGGGGGAGCGGGTGGACCTGATGGAGCCGGTGAGCCCGCCGGTCAGGCAGAGCGCCCCGCCGCCCGCCGCCGCTGCCCAGCCCCGGGCAGACCTGTGGCCCGGCCTGGTGGCAGCCATGCGGGGCCGGTTCCCGGCGGTTTACCCCTTCCTGAGCAATCCCTCCGCGGTGCAGGGGGTGCTGGACCAGGGGGTACTTACCCTTTGGGTGGACACGGAATTTACCAAAAATATGGTGGGTGCTCCGCCGGTGCTCCAGGCCCTGGTGGAGGCAGCACAAGTGCAGACCGGTCAGCCCGTCCGGTGCGGCGTGAAGGTGGGAAAGCCTCCCAAGGCAGCCGCCAATCAGCCGCAAGAGGGACCGGAGCACGACAACCTGGATGACCTGCTGGCCATGGGCCGGCAATTTGACAATATCATTATCCAAGAATAAAAGGAGTTGCAAGCAATGGCAAAGGGATTTGGCAGCCGCGGATTTGGCGGCATGGGCGGCGGCATGAATATGAACATGATGAAGCAGGTTCAGAAAATGCAGCAGGACATGATGAAAATGCAGCAGGAGCTGGAGACCAAGACCTATACCGCAGCCGCCGGCGGCGGCGCTGTGAGCGCTACGGTCACCGGCAAGCGGGTGGTGGAGAGCATCACCATTGACCCCGATGCTGTGGACCCCGAGGATGTGGAGATGCTCCAGGACATGATTGTGGCGGCTGTGAACGAGGCCCTGCGGGCAGCGGAAAACGACTCCGCCTCTTCCATGCAGCAGCTGACCGGGGGACTGAATCTGCCCTTCTGAGCAAATGGCCGCCTGATGGCGGCCATTTTTTTGCAGATCAGACAAGAAGGGACAGCATATGAAAAAAACATCGGTGCAAATGTCAGAGCGGTTTCGGGTAGGCGCTCTGCTGGCGGTAGCGGGCGGACTACTGGACGCCTATACCTATCTCACCCGGGGCGGTGTCTTTGCCAATGCGCAGACCGGCAACATTGTACTGCTGGGGGTACGTTTGGCTGAGGGAAAGCCGGAGGAAGCCCTTCGCTACCTCATTCCCATTCTGGCCTTTGTCATGGGGGTGCTGGCTGCCGAGTGGATTAAGAGCAGGTTTCAACAGTCCTCCGCTGTCCACTGGCGGCAGATTACAGTGGGGATGGAGGCTATCATGTTGCTGCTGGTAGCCCTTTTGCCTCACAGCATGGATGCAGTGGCCAATATTGCGGTATCCTTTGTGTGTGCGGTACAGGTGGAGAGTTTTCGGAAGGTTCACGGCAACGCCTTTGCCACCACCATGTGTACCGGCAACCTGCGCAGCGGCACCGAGCGGTTTTGGATGTACCTGCGCACCGGAGAGAAGGAGCACCTGTCCAAGGCAGTTCAGTATGGAGGGATTATTCTCTGCTTTATTGCAGGGGCAGCTCTGGGGGCCTGGTGCAGCGGGTTCATGGGGCTGTACGCCGTGGGGGCAGCCTGTCTCCCGCTGCTGGCGGCGCTGCTGCTGATGGCGTGAAAGGGAACTCAGACAACATAAAAAATTCCAGCAGGAGGTTGTCCTGCTGGAATTTTTTTATCGGCCCAGCCGCATTTTAAAGTCCTGATACCCAAAGCGGGTGAGGGGAGAGAGGGTTTTTGTCTCATCCAGGCGCCACAAATCAGGCAGAGGCATTCCGTTAAAGGTATTGTTTTTACAGGTGGTGTAAATGGCCATATCCCCAAAGAGCACCAGATCCCCTTCTTGCAGGGGGTTGGAAAAGGCATAGTCTCCAATCACATCCCCCGCCAGACAGGTGGGGCCTGCCAGACGATAGATATGCCCCTGGTCCAGCTGGGTGGACGCCCCATAAATGGGGGGCTGATAGGGCATTTCCAGCACATCAGGCATGTGGCAGGCGGCGCTGGCGTCCAGAATGGCAATCTTGGTGCCGTTGTTCTCCACCACATCCAGTACCCGGCTGGCCAGATACCCCGCATTGAGGGCAACTGCCTCCCCCGGCTCCAGGTAGACCGTCACACCCCAGGTATCCTGGGCATGCCGGATACAGCGTTCCAGGGTGGCAAGGTCATAGTCCGGGCGGGTAATGTGGTGTCCGCCCCCCATGTTGAGCCACTTCATTTGGGGCAATACATCCCCGAAATGCTGCTCTACGGCAGCCAGGGTGGTGCGCAGGTCATCCGAGTTCTGCTCACACAGGGTGTGGAAGTGGAGTCCGTCCAGCAGAGCCAGCAGGGAATCGGTCATTTCAAGCTCCCACACCCCCCGGGTCACGCCCATACGGCTGCCGGGGGCGCAGGGGTCATAGATGGCGTGGCCCTCCTGGGTGGAGCACTCCGGATTGATCCGCAGGCCCACCTGCTTGCCCGCCTCCTTGGCCCTGGGGCCGAATCTGGCCAGCTGGTGGATGGAGTTAAAGACAATATGTCCGGCATATTGGAGCAGCTCTTCAAACTGATCCGCACGATAGGCCCCGCAAAAGACGTGAACCTCCTTTTGGGGCATTTCCTCCCACCCCAGCCGGGCTTCATAAAGCCCGCTGGCCTCTGTCCCTGCCAGGTAAGGGGCCAGCAGGGGGTAGAAGTCATAGTTGGAAAAGGCCTTCTGAGCCAGCAGGATTTTGCAGCCTGTCCGCTCTGCCAGGGCAGCCAGACAAGAACCATTGGCCCGCAGCCGGGCCTCGTCCATGACATAGCAGGGGGTGGGGAGGGCGGAAAACAGCTGCTCAGGGGCATCCCGAAGCCCTCCGAAGGGAGGGGAATTGGTATCCAGAAAGCCCATCAGTCCACCAGAGCGGGGTTGTGGTTTTCGCTGCGGGGCAGGCCGTACTGATCCAGAGCATCCAGGAAGGGATCGGGATCAAACTCTTCCACGGTGTGGACGCCCACCTTGTTCCACTTGCCGGTGAGCAGCATAAGAGCGCCGCACATGGCAGGCACGCCGGTGGTGTAGCTGATGGCCTGGCTGGCCACCTCTTTGTAGCACTCCTGGTGGTCGCACACGTTGTAGATATAGTAGGTCTTGTCCTGACCGTCCTTCTTGCCGGTGAAGATACAGCCGATGTTGGTCTTGCCGTGGGTACGGGGGCCAAGGCTGGCGGGGTCGGGCAGCAGGGCTTTGAGGAACTTGATGGGCACAATCTGATGGCCCTCAAATTCCATGGGGGTGGTGGACAGCATCCCCACGTTTTCCAGACACTTCATGTGGGTGAGGTAGCTCTGACCGAAGGTCATGAAGAACCGGATGCGCTTGACCTCGGGGATATTTTCCGCCAGAGATTCAATTTCCTCGTGGTGGAGCAGGTACATGTCCTTCTGGCCCACCTGGTCAAAGTTGTACTCCCGCTTGATGGACATGGCGGGGATTTCCACCCAGTGGCCGTCCTCCCAGTAGGAGCCGGGGGCGGACACTTCCCGCAGGTTGACCTCGGGGTTGAAGTTGGTGGCGAAGGGGTAGCCGTGGTCGCCGCCGTTGCAGTCCAGAATGTCGATGGTGTCAATGGTGTCAAACTCATGCTTCTTGGCATAGGCGCAGTAGGCCTGGGTCACGCCGGGGTCAAAGCCGCAGCCCAGCAGGGCGATGAGTCCGGCCTGTTCAAACTTCTCCCGGTACGCCCACTGCCAGGTGTAATCAAAGTAGGCGGAGAAGCCCTTTTCCTTGCACCGCTTCTCATAGGCGGCCTTCCATTCGGGCTCCTCAATGTCCTCAGGCTCATAGTTGGCGGTGTCCATGTAGTTGACGCCGCACTCCAGGCAGGCGTCCATAATGGTGAGGTCCTGGTAGGGGAGGGCGATGTTCATCACCAGGTCGGGCTGGTAACGCTTGATGAGGGCCACCACTTCCTCCACCTTGTCGGCGTCCACCTGGGCGGTGGTGATTTTGGTGGCAGTCTTGCCTTCCAGCTCAGCGGCCAGCTGGTCGCACTTGGATTTGGTGCGGCTGGCAATGCACAGCTCGCTGAATACCTCGCTGACCTGGCAGCACTTGCGGATAGCCACATTGGCCACGCCGCCGCAGCCGATCACCAGTACTTTACTCATAGCAATTCTCCTTTTCTATCACAATCGTGTTATTTGATTATTCTGACAGGGCCAGCAGCAGCTCCCGCAGCACCTTGCAGGCGGTGGCGGTGGAGACGCCGCTGTGGTCCAGCATGGGAGCCAGCTCGTTCAGTTCGGCAGCCACCACATGGGTACGGCTCACCAGCCGGATGGCCTCCAGCAGCTGGGGGAAGGTGACGCCCCCCGCCTCGGGCGTGCCGGTGCCGGGGAAGAGGGAGGGGTCCAGACAGTCCAGGTCAATGGTTAAGTAGACGGGAACCCCCTTCCGGGCCAGTTCCTCTGTCACGGCTTCCAGACCATCTAAGGAAAAGGGGTGCAAGTCCGTATGGGACTGGGCAAAGCGGAATTCCTCCCGCTCACCGCTGCGGATGCAGAACTGATGGATACGCCCGTCTCCCAGCAGGTCGTGGCACCGGCGGATGACACAGGCGTGGCTCAGCCTGGCGCCCAGATAGTCGTCCCGCAGATCGGCGTGGGCGTCAAAGTGGAGGATGTGCAGGTCCGGGTAATGCCTGTGTACCGCCCGGACAGACCCCAGCGTGACAAGATGTTCCCCGCCCAGCAGCAGAGGCAGCTTGCCGTCGGACAAAATCTCTTCTGCGGTAGCCTCAATGTCATGGAGAGCGGCTTCGGCACTGCCAAAGCACAGCTCCAGGTCACCGGCGTCAAAGACGGCGCAGTCGGTGAGGTCTTTGTCCTGATAGGGGCTGTAAGTCTCCAGGCCGAAGCTCTCATGGCGCATGGCGGACGGGCCGAACCGGGCGCCGGGACGAAAGCTGGTGGTGGAGTCAAAGGGGGCGCCGAAGAGGACGATGTTGGCATCCTCGTAGGGGCGGTCACAGCCGATAAAGGTTTCAATGTTGGGGTTCAAACTTCTACCTCCTCCAGCATTTGCTCCAGAAAGGCGGGCAGGAAAAAGGCGCCGGTATGGAGCCGCACGGTGTAGTATTTGGTCTTGAGGTGGCGTGCAAGCCAGGTTTCCTTGTCCAGGTCGTCAATGGGATGATATTTTTTGCTGGCAAAGCCGAAGAGCCAGTAGCCTGCGGCATAGGTGGGGATGTGGGCCTGGTAGACCCGGCTGATGGGGAAGGTGCTGACAATCCGCTTGTGGGAGCGCTGCATGGCTTCCGCATCGTGGCGGTAAAAGGGGCTGCCCTGCTGATTGACCATAATGCCGTCATCTTTCAGGGCATTGTAGCAAATGCCGTAAAATTCCCGGGTAAAGTAGCCCTCGGAGGGGCCGAAGGGGTCGGTGGAGTCCACAATGATGAGGTCATACTGGGCCTTGCGGCGGCGGATGAACCGCAGCGCATTGTCAAAGTAGATATGTACCCGGGCGTCATCCAGCCGGCAGGCATTTTCCGGCAGGTAGCGGCGGCAGGCCTCCACCACCTGCTCGTCCATTTCCACCAGATCAATGGAACGGATGGACTCATAGCGGGCCAGCTCCCGCACCACGCCCCCGTCCCCGGCCCCGATGACCAGCACATCCTGAATGTTGGGGTGGACGGCCATGGGTACATGGGTCATCATCTCGTCGTAAATGAACTCATCCCGTTCGGTGAGCATCACGTTGCCGTCCAGGGTGAGTACCTTGCCGAACTCCGGGGTGTCGTAGATGTCAATCTGCTGGTAGTCGCTTTTGTGGGAATAGAGGTGGCGGTTCACCCGGAGGCTGTGCTTGACGTCCGGGGTATGAAATTCATCAAACCACAGTTCCATCAGAATACCTCCTGCTGCAAAATGTTCAGGTGCTCAATCTCCGGGTCCTCGGGGCCGGTCATGGAGCAGCCCTTGGCCTTGGCGTA
>CALWOK010000208.1 GCA_944383125.1 uncultured Flavonifractor sp. | reverse complement strand
GTGGCCATGGACAGCCAGGCGCTGGACCATCCCCTGCACACCGCCATGGGCAACAACGGCATGACCCGCATGAACCTGCTGGGCGCCACCGGCAAACCCATTACCGAGGAGTACAAGGAGCTGTTCGGCGAGGAGGCCTATGCTGAGTTTGACAAGTTTGAGTACATCCGCATCCACGGCCAGGCCGCCTATGACGAGAAATTCGGCGAACTGGAGAACATCGGCATCTGGGGTACCTGGGAGCCCTGCCACAAGGAGATGCTGGGCCACGGCATTGTGGGCGTGGAGAACTTGGGCGGCGACCTGGACAAGATCCCTGCCGGTAAGGTGTTCCAGTTCTTCTGCTTCCCCCTGCGCTGGTATATGGGCGACGGCTCCATGGCCCGCGGTGCTGCCCTCATTGACGAGGACGATCTGAACAAGGAGGTACCCGACCGCACCTATACCTATGGCGGCACCGGCTATGCCGACGAGTCCGGCAACGGCGGAAGCGGTCTGGAGTACATGCAGAAGCTGTTCAACCGCAACAAGTAACCCCCTTCTTTCCCCCAACCCATTTCCCTTCCTGATTCCAGCCAAGCGTAAAGCGGCGGGCAGTCGCCCGCCGCTTTATGCAATATCTACTTTTTTGCAAGAAAGGATTTGAACCATCATGGCCGATCTGAAGAATAAGACCATTATCACCGTGGCTACCACCGGCGCCTGGCCCACCAAGGAAAACAACCCCAATGTTCCCATGACCCCTGCCGAGATTGCAGAGGACGTGTATGCCTGCTGGAAGGCGGGCGCCGCCATCGCCCATCTGCACATGCGGGATGAGCAGGGCAAGGGGACCATGGACAAGGAAAAGTTCCGTGAGACCGTGGAGCTGCTGCGTGCCAACCATCCCGACTGCGACATCATCCTGAACATGACCACTTCCGGCGATCTGAACGCCACCGACGAAACCCGTCAGATCCACCTGAAGGAGCTGCGCCCTGAGATGGGCTCCTATGACTGCGGCTCCATGAACTGGCTGCACACCTCCCTGTTCCTGAATCCCCCCGCTTTCCTGGAGGAGCTGGGCAAGAACATGCAGGAATGGGGGGTCAAGCCTGAGATCGAGGCCTTTGACCCCGGCATGATTGCCAACGCCCAGTACTACCTGAAGAAGGGCGTCCTCAAGGGGCCTCTGCACTTCCAGTTCTGCATGGGCTGTGCCAACGGTATCCCCGGCTCCATGAAGAACCTGATCTTCATGAAGGAGACCATGGAGTCCCTGTGTCCCGGTTCCACCTGGAGCTGCTTCGGCGTGGGTCACTCTGCCATGACCATGCTGTACGGCGCTGTGGCCCTGGGCGGCCATATCCGTGTGGGCATGGAGGACAACGTCATGTACTCCAAGGGCGTGCTGGCTGAGAGCAACGTCCAGTTTGTGGAACGTGCCCGCCGGGTCATCGAGGAGTTCGGCAAGCAGGTGGCCACCCCTGCCGAGGCCCGTGAAATCCTCAGCCTGAAATAAGCCATCCCCTCTCCTGGCAAGGGCCTGTCGCACTCTTTGGCGGCAGGCCCGATTTTTGTCATTCTGGACGCTGGTGAAGGAGCTTTGGAAGCGCGCTATCCGTCCTGGAAAGATGCTTTACCCCTGGCATGACAGATGGATTCTATGTGGCAGCAGCCCCGTTTGATCTGTGCGATGTGCGCCATCCTATGCCAAAATTTTTCCCTTATTTTTAGATATACTGTACAGTACACTTTTTTGAGCCGCAATATTTGAATCTCTGTGTCAAAATTTTAACTATTTATTTATGCTAGTTGCACAATAATTTTCCCTTACCGTTCAGTTACCATATACTATTTGGTTAGTAACTGAGTTACGGGTGGGGATTGCGAAGGAGGGAAAAACTGATTACATTATACATGCAACAAGGAACGGGCTTGCCGGCGCCAGTCCTGATTCAAACCAGTTTAAGAGATGAGGGAATTCAATATGGCAAAACAAAAGCTGCACGATCCCGGAAACAAAAACTCTGTAGTCAACTTTGGCGCAGGCTGGGTGGTCATTCTCTACTGCCTGCTGATGTTCTTCCTGTATGTTGGTATGTGTAACGACGGCGCCAACATCACCGCTCCCAACGTGGCCGCCCGTCTGGGCGTAGAGAACGGCACCATCATGAACATGAACTCCCTGGCCGGTATCGTCGGCGTGGTGTTCTTCATTGTGGTGGGTCAGATCAACCGCAAGATCGGCGCCCGCATCACCTCCGGTGTGTGCTGCATCATCTCCGGTATTACTTACATCATCGCCTGTAACGCTCCCAGCCTTGTTATTTACACCGTGGCCATGTGCTTCGTGTTCGGCAGCATCATGTCCGCCGGTTATGTGGCTGGCGGTACTCTGGTAGCCACCTGGTTCCCCAAGAAGAAGGGCGTGGTCATGGGCTACACCACCATGGGCCACAACCTGGCTTCCGCTTTTTATGTGCAGCTGGTGGCCCTACTCATTGCCCCTATGGTGGAGGGCACTGAGAACATCGGCGCCAACTTCTCCAGCGGCATCATTCCCATCGGCGTAGGGGCCATTGTCCTGGGTATCCTGGGTATGCTCTTCATCCGCAACACCCCCCAGGAGCGCGGCCTCAATCCCGACAATGTCTCTGATGAGGTTTACAAGGCTGAGTATGACACCGCTGACCAGGTAGAGGGCGACGGCGGCTGGACCACCGGCAAGCTGCTGGCCACCAAGGAGCTGTGGCTGGCTGCCATCACCACCGGCTTCTTCCAGATCTGCTCCGTGGGCGTCATGAGCCAGCTGGTCATCCGCAACACCCAGCTGGGCTTCACCCAGCAGGAGGCCATGAACGTGATGACCGTCCTGGCCCTGGGCGGCGTGGTGGGCTCCTGGCTCATCGGCATCATTGATGACAAGATCGGCACCAAGAAGACCATGGTAGGCTTCGGCGTGTGGTACGCCATCGCCCTGCTGTGCAACTTCGGCGCTGCCGACAGCACCTCCCCCCTGGTATATGTCTCTCTGTTCATGATTGCTATGGGCATCGGCGGTTCTGCCAACTTCACCACCTCCCTGCCCGCCTCCATCTTCGGCCGTCACGGTTTTGACAAGGTGAACAGCGTCATCTTCCCCATCCAGGGTGCTATCACCGCTCTGTGTTTCCTGGTCAACGGCGCTGTGCAGCTGATGACCGGTGGTCAGATTCAGATGGCCTACCTGGTGTTCGCCGGCGTGGCCCTGGTCAATGTGGTACTGGTGCTCCTGGTGGACGAGCACCGCTTCAACCGGGACTGGAAGGCCGCCCACAAGTAATTGTTCCAACCTCAAAAGGCTGTACCCCCATACGGGCGGTACAGCCTTTTTCTCTCTTTTTCTCTTTGACCGTTTCCTTAACAAACAGATCTGACAGGACGAAATAGATTATAGGGAGCATAAACCCAATCCCGAGAAAGGAGACAGCCAAATGAAGCTGGGAGAAGTACGC
>CALWOK010000207.1 GCA_944383125.1 uncultured Flavonifractor sp. | reverse complement strand
TGTCCAAGCAGCGCCGGAATAAGCGCCGCAGCTCCGTTTGGAAGCTGGAGACTCCCGGCGTCACCACCTGCCCCAAGTGCGGTGCGTTCCGTCTGCCCCACCGGATGTGCAAGAGCTGCATGAGCTACAACGGCCATGAGTTCGGCAAGGTGGAGACCACCGCCGAGGCGAAGTAAATAGCCGAAAAAGAACGAGGGGAATGAAACCCCTCTTTCTTTTTGCCCGAAAATAGGATACAATAGATCAAATATATCCTTACCGGAGGAGTCCAAGCCTATGAGCCTGACCAAAATCGCATCCGTGGACCCCCACAGTCCGGCCCGGAAGGCGGGTATCAGGCCGGGGGAAATTTTGACCCACATCAACGGCCACCCCATTGTGGATGTGCTGGACTATAAATTTTATGCCTATGATCCCCGGCTGGAGCTGACCCTGTCCCAGCCGGACGGCGGCAGCCATACCCTCTCTGTCCGCAAGGAGGAAGGGGCCGATCTGGGACTGAATTTTGAGACTTATCTGATGGATAAGGCCCGTTCCTGTGCCAACCGGTGTATCTTCTGCTTTGTGGATCAGATGCCCCCCGGTATGCGTCCCACCCTCTATTTCAAAGATGATGACGCCCGCCTTTCCTTTCTGATGGGCAATTATATCACCCTGACCAACCTGTCCCAGCGGGAAATCCAACGGGTGATGGATCTGCGCATCAGTCCCATCAACATTTCGGTTCACACCACCGACCCTGACCTGCGGGTTGCCATGCTGAAGCACCCCCGGGCAGGGGAATGTCTGGAGATCATGACCCGGTTTGCTCAGGCGGGCATTGAAATGAACTGTCAGATTGTCTCCTGCCCCGGCGTCAACGACGGCCCCGCCTTGGAGCGCACTTTGAGGGAACTGGGAGAGCTCCACCCGGCGGTGACCAGCATTGCGGTGGTGCCGGTAGGGGTGACCAGATTCCGGGAGGGCCTGCATCCCATTACCCCCTACACCAGAGAGCAGGCCGCCACGCTGATTGACCAGGTAGAGGCCTTTGCCGCCGGATATCGGGAGAAACACGGCACCAGTCTGTCCTGGTGTTCCGATGAATTTTATCTCATGGCTGGCCGCCCCCTGCCGGACAAATCCTACTATGAGGATATGGATCAGCTGGAAAATGGCGTGGGTATGCTCCGTCTGCTGCTGCATCAGGCGGAGCTGGCAGAGGACGAAGAAGAACTGGCAGGACTGACCCCTTCCCCCTTCTCGGTGGCCACCGGTCTTTCTGCCGCCCCCTTTGTGAAGGAAATCATTGACAACGCCGCAAAAAAATGCAGTAATATAAAAGGAACGGTTTACCCCATCGTCAATCACTTCTTTGGGGAAACCATCACTGTATCCGGTCTGATTACGGGAACCGACCTGCTGGAACAGCTCAAAGGCAAGGATTTAGGAGAGCGGCTGCTCATCCCGGACAATATGCTGCGGGCCGGGGCGCGGGTATTTTTGGATAATGTCAGTGTAGATCAGCTGGAAGAAGCCTTGGGCGTCACGGTGGTTCCCGTACCGGCAGACAGCGGTTTTGACCTGGCTGATGCCATTCTGGGCCGGGAGGTCAGCCCCTCCTGCCCCGTCCTTCCGCCCGAGGCGGAGTATTATCGTTATAATCCCTGAGGACAGAAATGGAGTGAACCGATGAAACCTCTTGTTGCCATTGTGGGCCGCCCCAACGTGGGCAAGTCCATGCTCTTTAATAAGCTGGTGGGCCAGCGTCTTTCCATTGTGGAGGATACCCCCGGCGTCACCCGGGACCGGCTCTATGCGGAAGCCGAGTGGCTCAACCGGAAATTTGACCTGGTGGACACCGGCGGCATTGAGCCGGGTACCGATAGTGAAATTCTGGCGTTCATGCGCCAGCAGGCAGAAATTGCCATCCAGAACGCCACGGTGATTATTTTCCTGTGCGACATCAAAACCGGCTTAACCGCTTCCGACCAGGAAGTGGCCAACATGCTGCTGCGCTCGGGCAAGCCGGTGGTGCTGGCTGTAAACAAAATGGATCAGGTAGGCCACACCAACCCGGATATCTATGAGTTTTACAACCTGGGCCTGGGCGATCCCATCGGGGTGTCTGCCGTCCACGGCCACGGCACCGGCGATCTGCTGGACGAGTGCTTCAAGTACTTCCCCCCCGAGGACCAGGAGGAAGAGGAGGACGACGTCATCAAAGTTGCCATCATCGGCAAGCCCAATGTGGGCAAGTCCTCTCTGGTCAACCGGATTCTGGGGGAAAAGCGGGTGATTGTCAGCGACATGGCAGGCACCACCCGGGATGCGGTGGACAGCTATTTTGAAAACCAGAAGGGCAAATATCTGCTGATTGACACCGCCGGTATGCGGAAAAAGTCCAAGGTGGACGACCCCATTGAAAAATTCTCTGTCCTGCGGGCCACCATGGCCGTTGAGCGGGCCGACGTGTGTCTGATTATGGTGGATGCCAACGAGGGCGTGACCGAGCAGGACACCAAGGTTGCCGGTCTGGCCCATGAGGCGGGCAAGGCCTGTATCATTGTGGTGAACAAGTGGGACTCCATTGAGAAGGA